>JAQCEL010000030.1 GCA_027618655.1 Pseudomonadota bacterium
TGATGCGCCCGTGGAACCCTCGGATCTTCGGTGTTTGCTGGCGCCCATTTCATTGACGCATCTGTTTCAAGGCAAATTTCCTCGAGAAGGCCCGGCCATCCCTCGGGATCCGCGTTTGCTACGAATTCGTTTCTAGCGATATCCGAAATGGGACGAACCTGGACGCCCGGAAATTCGTCCGACCAAAGTTTGTCGAAGTAAGCCTTCTCGGCCTCCACTCTTTCCTTTTCGCCCTCCTCTCTCCAGTTTACGAATACATCGACGGACTCTAGGTTTCCGTCTATTGACAGCCCGGACCACGTTTCATTCATTGAGCCTTTAAACGCGACGACGTTTGAGCGCGCATCCCTGAATATGCCCAACTTGTCATGAAACAGTCGCTTCGACTTTCCTCCTGCCGTGCTGGTCATCCAGGCGACCTTGATATCAACCACACCTATCGCAATAAGTGCCGCCAACACCCTGGCAGGTTTTTCCGCTGATGGAGACGCGAGCATTTTCCTGAATTCGGAGACCAGCGCGTTTGTGTGATCTGAGTCAGCTCGTGCAGTGTATCCGTCATACAGAGCGTCGGAGTCGTCTCCCGTAAGGTATGGAGAACATATCAGCCGTATGCGACCGTTCGCGTCAATGAACTGTTGGAGGCTCTTCCACGCGAGGACGTATACAGCGCTGCTGAAATATCCAACGGCTCGATCGTACTCTGTAGACATCTTGAGGCATGGCAAATAGAATTCGGACGCAATGTCGTCCTCTGGCTTGTGGTAAGACTGCTTGAGGTTAATTTCAGAAAGCATACTTTTAGGTCGACATTCGCTGGTACGTCGCAGCCATTCTCGCAGTGATTCCTAACAAGATGTTTTGTCCTGTTGTGGCGATTACTGTCTCTGTGACCGATGTTCCCTTCGTCGGTCTTAGAACACGATCTTGTGTCGCAACTTTTCCGGCCGTAGCATCGACTACAGTTTGCGACTTGACTTGAACGTTCCTTGACCATGCGAAATCCGTGTACAGTCCTGCGTCCCAGAATACGAATACATCGTCCTCCAAAACATAACCGATTAACAAGACAATTCTTCCCCCACTGTGATCGAAGTTTCCACGCTCGCCCCGTTGTTGACCCGGCGCAATTAATTGTACTTTATGTTCGCCGATAGGCCGGCCGCCAGGTGGCTTCGTAGCATTAAACATATATGCTCTAACTTTATGCGGCAGTGGTGAGGCCAAGTCGAGCACGATTGGCTTCTCGGTGATATCTCCATGTGACACAACGTTCGGTGCTCCAAGCGCGCTAATAAGACTTTCATGCAAGTCTGCTTGTGACAACCTCTTTTGCATTTTCAATTCTCGCGATTACTTTTTATAACTAACTAAGGAGTGCTAAATAGGGTTTATAGCTGTAGAGGCGGTCCCGTTTTTTTTCGCCGACCTCGGCCAGAATGCCTAATTGCTGAAGTAAATCAATAGCCTTTCCGGCTGTCGGTTTCGTCGTTTGCATGAGCTTTGTAACTAACGGCATCGTGACGATTGGCTGCTCAGGAAGCATCTCGAAAAGCTTGATTGCGAATACGGTGGTCGAGTCTTCCGCGAGCAACTTCTTTCGATCCTGGGTCACTTGGCTGTACAGGGCCCGAGCGGTTTGCTCAGCACTTGAAGCAACGGTCGACGTTCCTCGTAAAAAAAATTGAAACCATCCAATCCATTCGCCTTCTGTCCGCACCTTGTTTAGCCAGGCGTAGTAGTCCTGTTGATTCTCTTTTAGATAGACGCTCAAGTACAAGAGAGGGCTGGGCAGTATGTCCCAGTGCGCGAGGAGCAAAGAGATAAGCATACGACCTACCCTGCCATTACCATCCAAATAGGGATGTATCGTTTCCAACTGTAGGTGAACTGCAGCCGTTCTGAGTAGTGGGTGCATTGCGTCGTCTGCGTGTATGTATCTTTGCAGGTCGTCCATCAATGCTGGAACGTCTTGATGTGGTGACGGCACGAAGACCGAGTTTCCAGGTCGGGTTCCGCCGATCCATACGTTGGACCGTCGCGCCTCCCCAGGCTGCCGATTTGCTCCCCGTACTCCTTGCATCAGTCTGCGATGACATTGGTCGAGCAGTCGAGTAGAGATTGGCAATCCTTCTTCGGACTTGATTTCGCCAAATCCGAAGTTGATCGCCTTGATGTAGTTGGTCACTTCTTCCACATCAGCAATCTCCGCATTTCCAGGCTGGCCGGTCTGCTCATACGAAAGCACGTCCGTAAGTGTTGCTTGGGTTCCTTCGATTTCGGAGCTTAGGAGGGCTTCTTTTCGGACGAATGAGTAGATAAACCAATCTAAGGATGGGAGCATTTCGCCCGCCAACCGTAGGCGTGCAATTGCGGCCTCAGCGTCCTGAGTTGGCCCATCTAGGGTCGCGAAATCATTCTTCGAAAGTTTCGGTGGAAGTGGATCGGGCACGAATGCTCGTACCGATTCTCCGGCTATAGTTGTAGTTATATAGCGGCCTGTCTCGTCTCTACTCATAGTAAAGTATTCTTTACTAAAATAGAAACAAAGTAAAGTAAAATTTACTAACCGCGATATGCAAACACCCTTTACCAGCGTGGACCGCAAGTAAAGTATATTTTACTAACCTTCGAGGGGTCGCAATTAGTACGGATCAATTCTTTGATACCTTATATCGGGATGAAGCTAGAAGAATCGACAACCAGACCAACAAACGCCTCCGACGCTATTGCATGGAAGTCTTGTCGGCGGCGGGCCTGGTTCGACCTTCGGGAGATGGACTTTCGTATCGCGCCGGATCCCTTCGAGCAGCTGATCATGCAATCTGGCATAGAGCACGAGCGCGCGGTGCTCTCGACCATGGGCGACTTTCAGACCGCGACCGATGAAACACACACCGCTGAACTGATAGCGGCCCACGTGCCGCTGATATACCAGCCCAAATTCAAGGACGACATCCTAGGTGTGGTAGCTCAACCCGATTTCCTGATCCTTGAAGACGATGGATATCGAGCAGTTGACGCAAAACTCGCCCGATCAATTAAAGACAAACCGGACGTACGTATTCAGCTCGCTGTATATCAACGAGTGCTGAAGTCCAAACTTCACACCAAAGCACTGTTGGGAGCAGGCGAATCCGATCTGATCAGTGAAAAGGATCTTGCGCGTGCTAGTGAATTTCTAGCCGACATGAGATATCTGGCGACGTCCGAGCGGCCGGTGGCCCACTATGGCGCAACTCGCTGCAAGGCTTGTCCATATCGCGGCGTGTGCATTCCTGAATTCCAAGCGGCAGAAGACTTGGGGCAAAACTACTTTGTTGATGTTCGCGCCATACCCCGCCTGTACGACGCCGGTGTTTCGACGCTCTCCACCTTGCAAGCAAGTGATGCTGACGCATTGCCCGACGTGCCCTACTTCAAAGGTGAGAAAAAGCATAAGGCTGTGCTGCATGCCGACGCACTGCTCAATCAAAAAGTCATCGTCCTCTCGAAACCTGCAGCGATTCGGGGAACACCGATCCATTTCGATATTGAGACCAACCCATTGGCTGCGGACGCCCTAGAGGAGGTTTATCTGTGGGGGTTCTAGCCGCCGCCCTACGGAAATGACGACTTCGAATACGTTTGGCACGACGGTGGCGCAGACAACGACCGCCAAGCTTGGCGCAGTTTTCTTGCGATAGTTGAAAGCTATCGTGATCGGTATTCCGATGCGGTATTTGTACATTACGCACGTTTTGAGCGAGATGTCATTTCTCGCTACGCAAGCGACTTTGATGACATGGAGCACCCTATTGTCCACTGGCTTCTGAGCGAAGGGGGCCTTTTCGATCTTCGTGAGACAGTTGTCAACTCACTGATATTGCCCACGAACGGATATGGATTAAAAGAGATCTGCAAGCACAAAGACTTGGTGAATTTTCAGTGGGAATTGGAAGAGTCCGGAAGTCAGTGGTCCGTGGTTCGCTACCACGACTTTCTTCATCTTTCCGACGGCCTGGAACGCAAAGCGATACAGAAGGAGATTCTGAGTTACAACCGAGACGACGTGCGTGCAACACGAGCACTGGAAGTTTGGATTGGACGCCTAAAATGAGCTAATTGGTGTTCCATGCGACCTCAGAGATGCTTCTTGAAGAACGCCACCCGCAACCGCAACGCGATCCCGAAGGCAACGATAAACGGCGGTATGATCCAGCGTGGATCCATCGGAGTCGGCGGTATCAGGTACACCACCCACACCAACAACAAGAACGCCGGCACGGCGCGCTTGGCCCGATGATAAATAAAGCCGGATTCGCGACCCCCTCGGGTTCGGCGCATTAACCAACCATAGAGCCCGTCCGCCACGGCCGTGGCACCAACCACAACAAATAACGGCAGGCTCAATAACAGTACTGCGACCCGCATCGCAAACAGTTGCAAACCCAGTACCGCCGTTTCAACCAGCACCCATAGGCCGTTGATCACGGCCGCCAGCAAGCCACTGCGCTGCGTAGCCAACCAATCCGCCAAACCCGTTTTCACATATACCCAGTCGTACGCAGCGGTTACCGCTGCGTCCACGAAACGGCCGCCCGAACTGCCTGAATCGAGACCGAGTAAGTGTCGCTCCGCCGCGATCAACTCGGCCAGATGGTGACTACCGTCCACCCAGATAAACACAACGAACAGCAGGTCAATGACGAGCACCAGCGCGCACAACGCTGCGATCCATCGCAACCAGCGAAACAGGGTGCCCAGTCCGCTGTGTTCGGGAATCAACGGACTCGCTGGCCGACCGGGGAGCGCATAGGCGCTGTCATGTGAACTGGCCACTACTTCTCAACTCCGGCATAGCGCGACAGTCGCTCCGCTCGGATCTCCTCAATCGACGTTGGCATGTGCGGGTCCCTGCCGGGGAGCGGCAAACGCAGCTTGTAGAGGTGGCCACCGTGCAACAGAGCGAAGCATTGTCCTTTCGGCAGCGCCATCAGCTCTGCCGGCTGCAACATCTCGGTCTCGGTTTCCATCACACGATCGGCGTTTTGTGACGTGAAATCGACCGGCGTGTCCGGTTCGTTGTTGTCGGTGACGCGCGACTCGGCGGTTTTCGTGAACACCCGTACCCGCGGCAGATGTTCGGTAAGGACTCTTGCGGTTCGTTCGTTGCGCACACGAAGCATTAACAGCGTGTTGAAGTTGCCGAGAATCTGCCCCGCCTTGGCACGATCGGCGATACCCGCTTCAATGTCGGCGGTGGTCTGTGTGTAGGCCGTTACCTGAACACCGGCACCACCGGCCTTGTTCAAGAGGGGAATAAATTCCTGTCCTACCAGTTCGGCAAATTCGTCCGCGTGCACCACGCACGGCGCGCGCCGATGTCCGGCTGCCTGCGGCAAACCTTGCGTGTCGCCGTGCTTGTAGAGTCGCCCGGCGATCGAGGTCAGATCCGCAAACATCGAATTACCGACGGCGCTCGCCACCTCCGGGTCACTGAGTGCATCAAGACCGACGTAGACAATACCGTTCTCGCGGATGACGCGCATCCAATCCAGAATGGGGCGATCGTCGTTAAGATCGCCGTAGCGCGGTGCCAGCAATTCGCCGGTGGCGCCTGAAGTGAGCTTTTCCAATAACGGCAGCAAAGACGCGGTGAGCTTGTCGAAATAGGTCTTGTCGTAGTCAAAGGCGCTGCGCAAGCCATCCGCCACCGGATCGTAAAGGCCGCGGTCGTTGGCGAACTTGATCAAGGCCAAAGCGTAGCGGTCGCGACCGCGGTGCGACAGCGGCAGATTTTTCGACTCAACACCTTGTTCAATGCTGCGCAGCGAGTCGCGCCAGTCACCGGGTACGATTTTCTCCAGCCACCACTCGTAGTAGTCGATGAGCAACGGTTCGATGTTGGTGACGTAGCGCGCAATCACCCGGTAGTCGGGCCGTCGACCGAGCCCCACCAGCGCGCGCGCCACAACATTGGTAAAACGCCAGGCGAATTCTCGAAACGCCGCGGAGTTGCCCGCCGAGGGCAGTTGTGTGGCAATCCGCGAAGCCACTTCCGTGATGCGGCCGAAGTCACCGACCGGGTTGTAGCGCGCTGAGATTTCCGGGAACCCGAGATGGATGATATGAAACGCATCCAGACGACCGGCGCGTTTCGCCTCGGCGAAGCAGCGCATCATCAGGTCCAAATCGCCTTTTGGATCGATCACCACGACCGTCTCACCGCGACGAATGTCCTGCGTAACGAGAATCTCCGCTTCGCGCGTTTTACCCACACGCGTCGTGCCCACCACCAGCGTGTGTCCGTTGCGCTCATTAAGATCCATGGTGACCGGCGCTTCCTCAGCCGCACCAACACCGTGCAGCAAGGGATCGCCGCCCACGCCCGGCAGCGGTCGAACCGGATTCCACCACGCATCAGCACGCAACGCGGCTGCCAGCCATCGCAAGCCAAATACTCCGTCCAGGGTTTGTTCGGCACGACGCGCCACTCGGAACAAACGACTGTGTTGCAAGTAATGCTTCGCGTCCGGATGGCGTGCTTCGACCAGGCGTTGCGTGTGACGTTGCGACCAGCGGAAACCGCGGCCCAGGAATAGCTGACTGTTGGAGGTGGGAATCTGCCACGGCGACAGGCGATAGCGCGGAAACTGCCGCAATTGCGTTTGGTAGCGGATCACGGCCGCTCCCTGCAAAAACCGACACAAACCCCAGGCGCCCAACAGCGCTGCGACAATCAACGCCAACAACGGCATGATCGGAAAGAAGGCCCACGGAAACGCCAGCAGTGCGAGCGCCGACAGCATCGCCACCGACGCCGGCAGGAACTCGAACACGGGGCGCAGCCGATTGTCGAACACCGTGCTCTACTCCGCGTCCGACTTTCGCGACAACAGACCGTTGGCGTCCGGCAGTGCAATCCCGAGTTTCGCCTCGGGATTGCGGATCAGCAAGCCCTTAATGGTTTTTCGGTCACCATCGCTGTCAACAGCGTAGTGAAAGATATTCTCACCGCGCGCCGTTTTGTCGCTCAGTTTTCGTTTCAGAAAGTGCTTTTGTGCGTCTCGCCAATGGTCATCCGCAAATACGCGAAAGATGGCCGGACTGACCAACAACAGGCCCTCGTCCACCACGTGCACTTGCGCCTTAGCCGTATTGATGGCCAGTACACCACTGCCAATCCCGTCAACCAGCCATGGCAGGAAGGGCTCGCCCGTGTCGACAGCTTTCACGGTATTTGTCTCAGTCGTCGGATTGCCGTCCCGCGACGCGTCGGCCGACGGCATTGCCGCCGCCTCGACTTCGCGGACCCACACGGCGGCCGATCGTGGGCGCGCCTCGGCGTCCGGCCACAAACTATCAAGGGGAATGCGAAGCAGCGTCAGCGTCTGGCACCAGCTCTCCTCCCCTTCGCCGACCCGGACCTCGCACGTCCACACCGCGCGCTGCTTTGCGTTTGGCACGGCCAAACCGCGTTGCTGCAGCTCATCCATCAGACGATCGTTGCGCGAGGGTACGCCTGCCTGGCCCTGAAGGGCTTCTCGAATCGCATCCAGGCCCCGCTTACTCACCAGCCACAATGCCGTGTCATCGAGAAAGGCCGCCGCACCCTCTTGATTGACCGGCAACGCGCCACTGTCGATCAGTTGACGCAACGCCACCAGCAGGCGCTCGGCCAACGGTTTTGTATTGGCGCTCGGCAATTGGTGTCGCTTTCCGCTGAGGTCCCGAGCCACCGAGCCACAATTCGCCTCCTTGACGATATCGGCAATGACCGAATTGCCAAGCGTTACACCACCGATAGCCCCGAGCCACGCGGCCAACGCGTCTTGATGGTCTCCGAGCCAGCACAATCCATCCTTGGGCACGATCTGGGCCACCAGCAGCAACGTCACGGCCTCGTGTAATCGGTGTTCATGACCACGCCGAAACTCGATTCGGTAGTGTGTGCCACCGGTCTTGCTCATCGGTCCAACCCACGGACTCCACAACCCGATAGGTAGGCCATCGCCGCCCTTTAACACAATGCGTTGATCCGCAAGCACTTTGCCAGCATCGTGCAGCAACGCCGCGCTGGCAACCCCGTAGGTCCACACGTCCTGCTCCGCGATCACGACCTCGGGTTCCTTGTCGGGTGGCAGCACGTAGCCGCGCCGAATTTTCAAGGCAAGCTCCACGACCTCCAGTGCGTGCCTGAGCAAACCGCCTGCCTCACAATGATGATAGGCCTCGGAGGCGGGCAAGCGCTGCACGGTCTCGGCAAAAGCAGCAAACAGCGTTTGGTACAACCAGCGCCAGTGTTGCTCCGGCACGCCGACGATGGCGCGGATGCTGGTGAGTCGGGCGCGGTGGTCGGCGAGCAGCGTTTTGCCTCGCAGCACGGGCTGCTCGACAGCATTCTCGCCGCCGCTCGAACCTCGTTTCGCAAACCCTAGCATTGGCCCGTCTCAGACACGCGTTCAATCAACCAGCGCCTGATGGCGTCGCGACTCGGGTGTGCACTAAAGGCTCGCCAGACTCGGGTCCTACCCTCGTGCCGATCCTGAAACTGTTGCAGGCTTTCTTCCAGCGGATGCCACAACTCCAGTTGCTCCTCACTCATGACGCGGTACTCAAACAGTTGCAGTCCAGCGATATCGAGCAACGCGGACGCCGGGTCGTCCGCAGATAACGCATGTCGCACCCGCTGCTTCAGTTCGCAATACGGGAACTCATCTTCGTCGTCCATGAAGCGCTCGATGCCTTCCGTAAGCGATAACAGGCTCATACAAACACGCGCCCAGGCCTCCAGTCCTGGGCGTTCCAGCAATAGTTGCAACACGTTGTTGAGCTCGATTTGGCGCTCTTCTGTCATAGCAGGCATTAACAAGCCTAGGCGCCAAAACCGCCTTCGCATAGCCGAAACGGGGGCAGAATTCGTGCCCCTGTTTCCGCTATACCTGTCCGCCCTCCGACCTGTATAAGCAAACGACCGGCGGACAAGACACACCGGCTCGCCGGCCACCGATTCTATGGTTCACCAAGGGAGACTCGTATCCAATGCCGGCACACATTTCTCAGCGGATGGCCCGCTCACCGCTGCGCCGAGTCGTCTTCTGCCCCGACGCACTGATGTCGGACGCCGGCATTTTGTGCCCAGTGCGACACAGCCCTTTGTGCGCGCCCTTTGATCCTTTTCGAACGCAGCAAGTCGTGCTGTGCGGGACCCTTTCGACTAGGCCCCTGCGCTTGTTCGGCCCTTGCCCTTGGCCAATCCCTTTCGCGCCTTTTTTGGCCCATGGCATCAGACGCAGATTCACAAGTCGGTTCGCGTGGCAGGCGTTCTTCGATTCTGGCCCTCCCGACTCAAACGAGCCGGCACAACCGCTCGACACGAACGGAGATACACCATGACGCTCTATCTCGCGGCTGGCGGCCAGCCGTTTAGCGACCCCGACGCCGCTGCCTTTAAAGCCGACCGCATGCACAAGGAATCCGGCGGTCAGTTTCAGGTGGTTCCGATCGATGGCGGGTATGCGGTTGAACCACGACGGCTCACAGACACCGGTCTTGGCAATACCGTTGATCGGGCGCCAGCCACCGCTCGCCAAGGTTTCGCCGTATCGCCGAGCGACCAACGCAATGATGCGTCGATCGACCAAACGGTGCAGACGGAGAAACCATTTGTCTTTACGTTGCGACCTGCATGGCGTGCCCAGTTAAGCGGCTTTTGTTTCATGCTCATCGGTGGCCTGTTGGTGGTTGCGCCGACTTGGCCGGTCGCCCTCTTTTCCGCGGATGCGGTGTACGCCATCAATAATCGCTTCCCCGCAATTTGGGATGACATCGCGTTGAGTGGCTTTGCTTTTTGCCTCATCGGAATTGTTGTGGTGCTCGTGCGGCGCTACTGGCAGAAATCCGTCATCACCAACGATGGCGTGATGCAATCGGTGGGCATTCTCATCTTCAGTCACGTTAGCCACATCAATATGGCGAACGTGCATGTGGTTGACATCCGAAAGCCCAATCTCGCCCACATCCTACTCAACCTTGGCACCGTCGAGCTATCAACACCCGGCAGCGCAGGCGCGGATGTCGCCATTGTTGACGTTGTATCGCCTAAACGTCTGGCTACCTTCATTCGTGAACGCGTCGCGATCAACAAGTCGCGACGCCAGCCAGACAACTTTACGTAGGAGCGAATGATATGAATAGCGCAACATTAAGCCCGGACGCAGCCCGAACCGAAACGACTTTATTGCGTCAGCTGGTCGACGACATGATGACGCAGCGAAAGGAACTTATGGACGACGTCCTTTTGGAACGCAAGCGAGACCGACGACACAAGAATGTTCGCTTCGCGCTCATATTCGGCGGGATCGGGCTGATGTTGCTCTCCTACCTTTACGTCTTCGTTATCCTCGGCGGCGGTATTGGCGCCTCAGCCCCGTCCGGCCCGTACGCAGCAGTGGTGCAATTGAAGGGGCCTATCGCCGACGGCTCATCGGCCAACGCCGTCACCGTCAGCAAAGCACTGGAGCGGGCTTTCAAAGATCCTCGTGCAAAAGGCGTGGTGCTATACGTCAACAGCCCTGGCGGCTCACCGGTTCAGTCCTCGATCATCTACGATCGAATTCTGACCTTAAAGGCCGAATACCCCGACAAACGCATTGTTACGGTTGCCACCGATACTGTGGCGAGCGGCGCGTATTTTATCGCATCCGCCACAGACAAGATTTACGTTAACCGCTCCACCATCGCCGGGTCTATCGGCGTCATTAGCGACGGCTTCGGGTTTTCGGACGCGCTTGAGCGCGTTGGTGTGGAACGTCGCGTCTTTACCGCCGGCCGCAACAAAGCGCGCCTGGATCAGTTCATGCCGCTAACCGATAATGATCGGGCAAAGATCACGCATGTCCTGGACGAGATTCATGCACATTTCATTGAGTCGGTAAAGAGCGGTCGCGGTGATCGACTGGTACTAGATGCCGACGGCCTCTTCGAAGGCGATGTATGGACCGGCAATCAGGCCGTTGCCATCGGCTTGGTCGATGCGCTCGGCGATCTGTCCGGCGTACTCGAACAGGAGTTTGGCGTTCAACACGCCAAGGATTACACCGTCAAGCCTGCTTTCCTTGAGCGCATCATGAAATACGCGGCGAGCACGGCAATGGATGAATTTCGCGCGCGCAATCAACTCAGCATTCGGTAGACCTGTACCGCACACATACGCCGTACCCATAACCGTCGGCCGCATTGATGCAGGCCCAGAGCGCCCCTAGGTGTGATAACTCGTACCCGATCTTATAGACAGTGCCAGAATTGGTCTGGTCTTGACGACGTCCATACGCCCAACTCCAGCTGTTCAGATGCTACGATTCGTGCTATGGCAGAAGGCTGCAGATGACCCAGTGCGGACAGTATGGATTTTTTCATGACTAGATTATTGGTTCTTATGTCTGTTTTTTTCGTTTTTGGATGTGCTACGCAGCTAACTCCTGAGGGCTCATCGGTTCGCCTAGTAAGCGACAGTGCCAAATGTAAATTTGTGGGGACCGTCTCGGGATCCAACTCAATGGGAAGTTCGACTGCTCACGATGCGGATGGTGCAATGAACGAACTTCGTAACAAGGCCGCTGCAATGGGGGCCAACGCTGTCAAGATTGTCAACGTTGACTCTAATAGCGAAGTGACAACTGCGGTCGCAGAAGCACTACATTGTGACTTTGATTAGGTTAGCCAGGTAGTCGTTAACTAGTGGCCGAAGTTCAAGGGGAACACTGATTGATTCCTGATTACCAGACTCTCATGCGACCCGTTCTGCGCTGTGCCGCCAATGGTGAAGTCCGGATCGGCGACGTCGTGGATAAGCTCGCCGACGAATTTGAGCTTTCCAACGACGAACGCGCCGAGCTTCTTCCAAGCGGCAAGCAGGCGACCTTCGCCAACCGAGTTAACTGGGCAAAATCGTACCTAAAGCAAGCCGCCCTAGTGAAAGCCACACGGCGTGCCCACTTTGTGATAACAGATCGTGGCCGCGCCGCGCTGGAGAACCCAGACGTTCATATCGACAACGCGTATCTTCAGCAGTTCGAGGAATTTCAAGAGTTTCGGAAGCGGACAAAGGACATCTCAATCAGCGATGCCGACGTAACGGAAGATGATGCCGTAACACCCGACGAGGCACTCCGGAAAGCACACAGCAAGATCAACAAGGCGTTGGCTGCTGACTTGTTGGACCGGGTGCGAGAAGCGTCGCCCGCGTTTTTTGAGAGGCTTATCGTCGAGCTGTTGCTGGCAATGGGTTATGGGGGCACCTCAGAAGACGCTGGACGTGCCCTCGGCCAAAGCGGTGATGACGGCATTGATGGAGTGATCGACCAAGACCCCTTGGGTGTCGATCAAATCTACGTACAGGCCAAACGATACGCACAAGGCAATAACATCGGCGCTGGTGCGATTCGCGACTTTTTCGGTGCTCTGAGCCTCAAGAAAGCTCCGAAGGGCATTTTTGTGACGACTTCAGCCTTCAGCCCGCCAGCTACTCAGACCGCACAAAATTTGAGTTCAAGAATAGTGCTAATCGACGGTGATCAGCTGACTCGGCTGATGATCCGGTACAACATCGGTTGCCGTGAGGAGGACATATTGTCTCTGAAAAAGGTAGACGAGGATTTCTTCGAGTAGCCCATGAGGGTCCGCACTTGGCCGCACTGAGTCGGTCGCAATTGAATAAGATGGCGGGCCGGTATGCGCCCGGAAGCAGCCGCCCAGGAGTTAAACTGCTGGCAGGCTGCCACTGACCCAAAGCAGACATCCCCATTTTTGTGAAATCGTAGGCCTTGATTTTAGTAATTGTGTCAAACAACGTGCATGGTATTCGGTATTATCCAAGCACCTTTGTCTCATTGGCCTCCCCGAGCCTGATTCTGGATGCTCACTCCTTTGGAGAAAGCGGATGGGTAACGCTAGATCAATAATATATTGGCTGAAGTTTTGATTGCTGCGGCAAGACTGCTGCGCCAGGGCGTGGCCGTTTCTGTACTTGTTTTACTAACCGGTTGCGCCGATCTAATGGGCGAACTGCTGAATCCTACCGGGGACATTCAATGCCGCGACTGCGGCTGGATTGTCCAGGAGTGGGAAACGGAAGGTTGGACCACGTACGACACGAACCCCTACGACACCGAGGCGCTCTGCGAGAAAGCCTTGAACATGCAATCGGACAAGTACCATAACCGTGGTTATCGGTGCATTTTGCTGGGTATCACGAATCACACAGGACCCGCAGCAGCAAGAACGAACACCACTTACGTCGGTTTTGATTGGAAAGTAGAAACTGCCGGATTGGCTGGCTGGGAGCGTACCGAAGAAACCACCTACACTAACGAGGCACTCTGCCAGCAGTCGTTGTGGCGCCAATCCAAAAAGAGACCGAATAGAGACTACCGCTGCGTCAGCTGGGACTATCGCTAAACCTGCTGTAGCGTTGCGACGACCCGTGACAACTAGTAGCAATTCGGCTAGCTACAATGAACAGACGCGTGACTTACCTCCTTGCTTAACCGGAACTTAGCGCGCACTCTGGCTTGCAGAACACAGTCGTCCTTGTCTCATCTCCCTCTGCGGCATTGATCCCGAACATTTGTTGCTCTGGAGAATGCCGATGCCTAACGAAAGAAACGTAGCCAATTACGTTGGAAGGATACTGTTCGGCACTATTGTGGTCTTATCGGCGGTCGCTGGTGTGATCCTATTATTTGGCGGAATGGGTGGGATTTCGATTCCATATGCAGAGGGCTTCGGTGGTAACCAAAACCCCTTGGTTGGCATTCACAACGTTCGTACTTTCTTTACTAATTCCATGCTCCATTCCGTGATGCGATTCCTTGGTGTCGTTATGCTTCTGATCTCATTTGTCGGGATCGGTGTATGGCGCGTAGCCGAACCAAAGAGGCAAAAAGCGATTCGCATCTATGTTGTTGTGTCGGTTGTACTGATCGGTTTGATAGTTGTCGATATGTGGCCCAGCTCAAGCACTGAGAAGAAGGTCGATCCCTTTGCAGAGATGCGTTACGACCAGGCGCACTTTAGTGTGATGTATGAAGACTTCAATGCGCAGTGGCAAAAATATCGCAAACCTCATGCCCCGGGTCCTTTTACTGAATTTTACAAGAGCGGCGAAATAGGCGTAGAAGGTCAATACGACCCAAATGGGCAAATGGGTGGGCAATGGACGCGGTTCTGGACGAATGGCGATTTTTGGTGGCAAGCATCTTTCGTTGGCGGAGAAATTCAAGGAAAAATTACCTGCAATAATCGTGGAGGCTCGTCTTGCGGGTATTAGACGGTATCGCGGCCATGGTGCTCTCTCTCGTTATAGTTTCTAAGGAGTTTAGGCAGGGCACCGCCTTTGCGTCGTGTTACTAGGAGGTCGAGGTCACTTTAGAAGAACAGCCAATCAGACTGTAGTCGGCACGATGTCTATAGCGGTCTGTATGCCGATCAGAGCGGTGCCAGCAGGGTACGTGTCCTGCAATCTCTTGGATCAACAGTGAGTCCAGAGAGATACCAAAGACATCGTGCAGCCATGACGGTCAGGTGAGACGTAGTTCTATATTAGAGAGGGCATAGCGAGTAGCATGCCCTTGCAGGTAGTGAGGTGCTGCGACATCTTCATTCCATCGCTTACCGGAGAACAAGAATGAAAGAGCCACTAGTTAGAGCAGTTAAAGAACCACTGATCATGGTCCCGCTTTTGTTCGCCGTGAATTTCGGAATCCTTCTGAATTTCAGTCCTCAAGGTGCGATTTTTGAGTTGGACTATCTCCAGTTCTTGATGGGTCATATGATGAACGGTGCGATGCTATTCTTCTTAGGTCTCAGCGTCTGGCTGATCGGCTTAGCTATCGCCAAATGCGTTCGGAAAGAAACAAGAATGAAAGGGCCACTAGTTAGAGCAGTTAAAGAACCACTGATCATGGTCCCGCTTTTGTTCGCCGTGTCGTCATTCGCGGTGGTGTGGATCCCCGGTGCATCCCGACCATTCTTCTTAGGTCTCAGCGTCTGGCTGATCGGCTTAGCTATCGCTAAACTCGGGGCGAAGTACCGCAAGCCCATGCCAGTCGCTTCAGACTGAAAACGATAAAGAGGTTATCTTCGACGTTGAATATCAAGAATGCGAAATAAAACACACGAATCGCAAGCACATGTGAAAATGAGTCCGCCTACAGTTGCCAGCGATTGAGGGGCTGCTATTGGCCGCGGGCTGCCGGATTGCATACCAAGCTCTGATGCAATTGAATGTCCGCTGCTAGCAAAAGCGGACAATCAAGGCGCGACCGATTCTGACGGTGTCTGTCAGGTCAGATGTGGTTTATCACACCTAGGCCACATCTAGTACCGCCAGTACCCTGTCACGAGCCTCCGTCCACAGTTCACGGTCGCTGCGCTCAAATTCCACCTTAATCCAGATCTGGGTACCAACATCAGGAGCCAATGCATTTGCCCATACAGTAACGTGTTCGTGATGCCGAACCAGAGAGATTATCGAGATTTCCATGCTAACCATGCTTATAAGTTACGCCAGCAGTATGCCGGTAGCCATGAGCGAAACTCGCTGATTAGCTCAATAACTCGATATCAGAGACAGCGGCCAGTCGCGTCAACCGAACCGCTTGCCAATTGAGATCTTGGGCGTATTCTAGGCGTATGGGTATTTATCCGACCTTGAGGCGCCTTCTTGAGGCCGCCATTCTTTCCGCCCTGGCTGGCGGGACGGCGTATGGCTTGACGGTGTGGTTGGCTCCGCCGTCCGTATCGGCGTTTCTGGTCGCAATAATTGTCGCTGCCATTACCGCGCTAGCCTTCGCGACGCCATCCGCTGCGCTCGGCGCTTTTGGACGTAGCAAAGAAAGTCCGTGGTCTCCACCAGAGACCTACTATGATTTGGACTACTCCTTGAAGAAGAATAGTAGCTGGGAGGACTAACTGCAGTTCAGTTGCCCACGCCGGGTATCCAGTCATCTGCGGCGCCCGGTACATTGGCGTCTTTCCAACCCTCCTGGCTTGTCCTCGCTGATCCGCTTTTCTCATCGAGATCACTGCGAACTTGGTCGAGCTCGGCGTTCGTCGCATTCCTAATCGTGTCATGGGCGTTTTTTGCGTTGATTTCATCCGTCTTTATCGCCCACTCTTTTCCGGGCAATTCCGAGTCAACTCGCGCACCATTGTAAAGAACGTCCTGTGTATTCGCCGCATGCTGTGACTGCACAGCGCCACCGCCGGAGACTGAGTTCCGGGAACTGTCGTAAAACGAGTTCGCTGCGGCCCCATCGCCCACACCGACGGATACACCTGCTAGATCCAATCCCTGTGCGGCTCCGAAACGCTGCGCCTCGTTCAATAAGATACCAATGGCCTGCGTGTCGCCTCGATCTGCGGCCTCGAACAACCGATTGACCTCACCCCCCGTCCAGGTCGGACTGTTGTTGCCGGGTGTCGCGAAGCCCTTTTCCTGTCCCACCATCGTCGACTTCAAGGCCGCCACTGCATCGAAGCTTGCTGCGAATCCGCTTTGTTCAAGACTAGACGCGGCACTTTCCCAGGCTCGCGCTTCAGTGAGCGATGCACTCGCTGCCTCCCTGGCTTCAACCGCATTGCGTAACGATGCCGATAGAGCGTGGCTGTCCGAATCCCCGATACTACCCGCTCTGCTGGCGGCAATACTCTCGCTAGACTGCAGTACCTGACCCCAGGACTCACCGAGATTCGTTTGTTCGGCAAACTGCTTCAGATCATTCATGAGCGCGGTATTCTCGGCGCTGCCGGTCCGAGAGACTTGTCCTGAAATACCAAACTCTGTAAACGGGATTTTTCCGCCGGCCGACGCTATTAGCGCCGCCCTAAGCCCGTCTTGTAGCTTAATACCGTGCGTTTCCGATATTTGTTGAAGGCCGCTTTGTATCGCATCGGCTTTCTCGTTAACGCTGGCGCTGAATTGCCGCGTGATACCTTCGCTGCTCGACAGACTTGAACTCGCGTCTTGCCTGAAACTCATTGCGTTGTCGAAGTTCGATGCGGATGTGTCGGCGAATTGTTTCATGTCCTGATTGGCCGCAGACAGCGATGCGGATGCCCGCTCCGACACCGAGGACTGAATGCCCTCAGACAGATTGGCCGACAGACCCACATTGTGTTTTGCGGTATTCAAAAAGGCATGACCACCCTGGGTGTTGGTGGTCACCGATCCAGACATTGGATCGGTCACCGTGCCGACACCTGTATTTTGGGCGGGTGCCGTATTCGCTGCGAAGTAGGTCGAATTCAATAGTCGGGTATTGCCGAGATTGATTTGGCCGGATGAGGCCGCGCCGGCTGCTGACGCACCGGCCGACTGCGCAACAGATCCGATTCCGGCGGCCAGTTGCGAGATGGCAAAGCCGCCGGCGTTCATGATGCCCCACGACAGCAGCGGTATCATCCATGCCAGGTAGCCGGCCATGGCCGCCATGTCGGCATTCACCGCAGTGATGCCGCCTTGTGTCATCACCGCAAGGCCGGCACCGGCGCCGCCGACACTCGCCGGAATGGTGGCGCTCGCGGTGACGGCATCGGCTGAGTACACCGACATGACAAAGTGCAATACCGCGTACAACGGCGGCCATAGATGCAGCCAGACGAGTGCTTTGGCGTAAAAAATGAGTGTCTTGCCCGGGAACATCGAAACGATAACGAACAGCAACAGGATAGGAAACAGACCGTAAATGAGCATTTCCAATATGTTTTTGATCAGCGGCAAGGTTCTTGCCGCCAACGCGCCTAAGGTGTGGTACGTCGTTCGTTGCTGCGCCTCGGCCTGACCGATCGCAAAATCCTGAATGGCGGCTGTGGCATTTGCGTCGGCCGCCATTGAGGTGAAGGATCGACGCATCGCGTTGATCATCACATTCTGTCCAACAATCTCGGCGCCAGTCGCCGATATCGTTCCCAAATAATCGTAGGCTAATGGCAGTGTCGAAAGCAGTTTGGCGTTTGCCACGACAACGTCGGGCTCACGGAAAATACGCATGCCGAAGACGTCCGCCGTGGCGCCGATCGCCGCGTTCCAGCCGGTGTCGAGTTCAGTCATTGCTGTCGTGCAGGGCACCAGCGCCGGTCCGGTACCGTCGTCGTAGGATGTGAATATAGCGCCGCCGACGCCCTGGCTGGTGATGTAGCCCCACACATCCGGTGATCGCATCAGGTCGTCCCACGAAAACCAACCGGCGTTGGCGCCGTAATACACGCAGCTGCGCATAAACTCGCTCATGTTGCGCAGGTACAGCGGATCACCGAATTCCATTTCGGTACTGGCCTCGACCAGGCGGTTGGCGAACAGCAGTCCGTTGTTCCGGTAACGGATGTCGTCCGGCATGCTGAACGAGGTTTCAAATTGTTCGGTAAACCAGTCACTGGTGACGCTGGCGAAATGTGCCACCACCGCAACGCCGGCCGGTACGTTATCCACCGTTGTTGAGTTGGCCGGTTCAACGCGGTCTATGATGTCGATGTCCGCCGTCGAGAAAAGTGCCGCGTAGATCACAAAGATCGCAATCAACAATCGCGGGGCCGGTTTCAACGTTCCGGTAAAGGCGATCTCGACGGAAATGACGAAGATGGAAATCAACAGCATTAAGCGCACGGCACCAACGAAATCGCCGGTGCCGGTAAAGGCCGCCAACGCGGTGAACAAGGCATTGAGCTGCAAGCCGCCGCCGTAAGTGATGATATCCATCAGGTCGAACCGGCTCCTGGCGTCCACCGATGCGTTGCCACCAGGCCTTTGGGCATACCGCTGATAATCAGCCGCTCGTAGTACTGTAATTCTTCAGCAATGCGTAAGGACGAATCGATGTCACGATGTATTTTCGCGCGGCGGTCCCTGAGCGTTTGCACGATGTCGCGTTGCGCATCAGCCAGTGACTCACCGTGCTGTCCCCACTGCGGATCCCTCGCCTGATTTTGAATATTAAAGCTAATGCGCTCGACGTAGGTGAACAGCACATCGACCGCCACCGCCTCAGTGTACTTCCCCACCAGGTCGAGACCGGCGTCGCCACGCAAGCCGGCAGCAACCGCGAGGATGCGATGCACCGGCAGGCTGGTTTTTTGCACCAGCTCGATTTGTTCGGGGGTCGGATCGCCCTTGGTCTGAATGGCCTCATATAAACCGCCCATGCGCTCACCCACCAGGGCGATCAGCGACGCGCTGCTCGGTAGCGAGACAGTCACTTCGCTGACGTCTTGACAGGCGTAGGTGCCGGCATCGGTGTCACATTCGTACACCGCCATCGCCGCCGAGCCTCTCAATATGCCTTCTAATAGATCGTCGGTGGAGGACAGCAGACTCGGGTGCCATTTGACATCGGCTTGCGCGCTCTCGTTGCCGGCCGTTAAGTTACCGGCGCCATCGCGTTTTGACTTCACTACAGTACCGGTGACCGACATGACCAGCTCGCGCATGTCGGTATCGTCAGCAAAGAGCTCACTTTTATCCATGAACATCCACACGAGGTTGCCTTCGATAAACGCTGACTCGCGCGCTTCATCGGTGTTGATCGACGCTTCTTGTTGTCCGCCGGAGGCGGTGCAGGCTTTACGCGCTTCTGTGTAGGTCTCGCCCAGGGTTGAGGTTCTTTGGCTGATGCAGACGCTGGTTTGCGTGCCCAGCACCTCCCCGGAGAGCGCCGAGTTAACCGCCCATTGCGCGCGCTCGCAGGTGTTGAAACTCATGCCCTGGTTTTTTAACAGCCAATCGAAATTCTCGCCCAAGGTGTTACTGATTTGGCTGGAAATCGTTCTCAGCGCCAGCATGAATGCGTACGACGCTGCGTTAGAACCGACATCCTTTAGAACCTGCACTAACTCGCCGGCGTCAAGAAACGCGAAACCACCGCCGAACATGTCGATGCCACCACAACCCGCGTTGTAGTTGGGTGCGCGGTAGCTGTATAAGTTGACCTGCTGATTCGGTACCCGCACAAACACCTGGCCGCCGTTCAGATAGCGATAGCCCTGTCCTTCAAATGCGGTTGGACTGGTCAGGCTTGCCGAGCCACCCAGCTGATCGACAAAGCTATTGAGATCGCTTTCAAGATCGGCTCGCGCGACAGTCGTGATGAACATCAAGAGTGTGCCTGCAATGCTTGTGAAACCTGCTCGTCGTTTCATTGTTGGGCGCCTCCGGCGTCGTACACGTTGTAGGTCATTTGACCGGGCGTCATTTTGAACAGACGCATGATTCGGGTTTCCAATTCACTGACGCTGATCACGCCGTACGCAATCGGCTGTACATGGCCGGCCATTGGGTCCACCAGAAAAATGGCCGGCGTGACTTCAACACCGAGGCGCGCTTTCATGGTGGGCTCATACCGAGCCTCCGGAAATTCAGCCAAGGTGCCGCCGTCAAGACTGATCGGAATCAGTTTGAAGTCGTAGGTTTGTGCAAAGCGTTGCAAAAACGGTGCGATTTGTCGGCAGTAGGGGCAGTCGCTCGAGAAGACGAAAAAAAGACCGTAGGTTTGTGCGATCTCTCGAAGCGCGCGGCTGGTTGATTCCGTTCTCGCCGCGGTCCAGGCCTTCAAGCCTTCCTGAGAGTGTGGCCGCACCAGGCTCTGATCGAGCGATGGCGTTGACCACACCACGCGTTGCGTGACATCTGCAAACAACGTGGCGCGACGTTGCACTGCGGCGTTCAACTCCATCCAGGCACGAATATTGGGCGCTGTCGGGTGCAACACCGCCAGGGCTTTTGACCGCTCAACCGCCGCTTGCAGCGCCTCAAGTTCGGCAAGTGGGTCGCTAGGCATGGTGGCGACCAGTGGCATCACCGATGTCGGCTTTTCCACGTCTGCTGGCGGATCTTCGTACCAGAACCAGCCGCGCTCAGCGTCGCCAAACCATCGGCCATTGGCTGCTTGCGGTGTGCTTTGATCCGTTGGCGGCACCACGCTTAAGTCCACCGCGTTTTGTGCGGACGCGGTGGCGTTCAGTGCACCCGCAAGTCCGATAATAAGGAGTCGATGTAGGCGCTTGACGGTCATGCGGCTAACAGTCCGGGTAGCCGGGATCGAACTGGCTGCAGCCGCTTGCCGAGGCGCCGGACAGGGTCGCAATATAGGCATCGATGATGCTTTCCATGGTGGCGTTATCCGGACTGCCGGTGATATTGGCGAAGGCGTCGGCGAAGTACTCGCTAAAATCAATGACACTAAAATCCAAAGCGGCCAGTTGTTCGCCGGTAAAGCCGTCACATTCCGGTGACCTAGCGCCACCCCAGTCGAGCCCCAATTGCTCACGACCCTGCTCTTGTATGATTCGGGCGAGTTTTGATCGGAAACAACAGTGCGTCTCTTTTTTCGCAAGGCAGCCGAATATCGAGTCTTCGCTGCAATAGCTGCCAACGTAGACACACTGCCCTTCTTGGCGGGCGAGTCGCAGCTGTTCCTCTTCACTGTTGCAACTATCAGCCCAGCCAAGACCCCAGCCGTCTCGACTGCAGCAGTTCGAAAACCCTAAGGCTTTTTTCTTGCAGCGTAAGTCTTCACCGTTGAAGATCAGCAACTCGCCGACACAATCGTATTCGCCGGAGTCGGCCGGCGTTTCGGTGCAGCTCACGCCGGCGCTGTCCATATCGAGCACGGCTTCTTCCATGGCCTGCAAGTTAGCGGCCGCCTGACCGAATTCCGTGCTCGGCCCGACACTGGTATCAAACTCAATGCCCGACAGTCCGAACGTGGTATCGGAGCAATCCTCTGCAGGCTCGGTCCAACCGTCCAGCGGACACTCGTAGGTGTGTTCGCACGTGCCATCGACACATTCGGTGTCCAACGGACTGCAGCCGCGCGTCAGCAGTTCGTCGCAATAGCCGGCGTCCGTTGTCACACTCCCGGCACACAGCAGCGGTGAGCGATAACGCCAGCAATCACGAAACACCGGATAGGACTCGCCGTTTGACGCCGTAATCAGACGTTCTTCCGGCCCCTCGATGCACGCCGCCGGCGCTTGCGCTTCACACTCATCCATCAGCGCCGGGCAGCCGTCGGTCCAGGTATCGGTGTAAACCGGTGCCGCAGCCGCGGTAAGTGTATAGGTAATGGTCCCGCCGCTGCGTGGCCCCGAGTTGTATAAGACCTCACCCCACACAGCTCCCGACGACGTGCAGACCGGTGGGTCTATATAGGTAAAGTTGCCCGCGGGATCGATATCGATGTTCGTGATCGATGAGCAATCAAAACCCGCCGGCAAACCAAAAGCCTGGCTAACAAACGCTTCGCCGATGTATTCGCCGTTGTTACCAATACCCCAGTCTTTCCGCCAGTTCGGGTCATTCAGGTTTGGAAGGATCAAGAGCCCCGTTCTGCCGGCCGGTCTTCCCGCATCGTTCCATATGCTAAGAACTGCCGTGTAAGTCGCAGGGTTCACATCTACCGTGACGTCCAATGCGTTATCGCAGAAGGCCTCTTCTGCGAGCGTCCATGCCGTACACCGTTCGATGGTGGTTTCCGGCGTCTCGACGTCACCGTCGACACAATCGGTTCGGGTCATCACCAACTCCCCCTCGACAACGGTGGTGTTGTCCTGAATCGCCCAGGAGTCCACCAACAAGGGGTCTGTCTCACTAAACTCGAGAATGGGTGTATTGGCCTGATCCCAGGCGTATTCCGCAGTCGGGTCCGGCGATACGATGACAGCATTGATGCCATCTGCCTCAAGGTCCCCAGCGCTTTGCCGGTCGTAGTAATCGCTGAGCGGCGTTGCCGTTCCCTCATAGCCTGGCACGACCGCGGCCGGCTCGGTCGTTTCTGTCGCCTCAACGACAGGCGTATTATTATCACTACCCCAGTTGGTGGCGTCGTCCGCGTGATCTTGCTGCGTTTGCGCACCGGCACTCGCCGCAACCATGATCAGCAGTAATGACAAAACCCTCTTCACCACGCCCGCTCCGGTTCGAGTTTCTTCATTAACAGCCGCAGTTCGTGTCGAAACTCAGGCTTCGCAAGTGCAATGCGGTCCAGCGAGTAGCGAAGCGGCACGTCACCGGCAATCTTGGTGTGCTTCGGCACCGGGCAAGACTCAGGGGAGCAACGTCCAGCGGCGGCTTCCGCGACGACCACGCTCGGCACCTGTGTGACACTGAATCGCTCAAACAACGTCGGATCAATCACCGCACCACTTGCTGGGCGTTCACCCTCCATATATAGGGAGTGCACGGCCTGCATCGTGTCCTCAACCGAATTGTTCACCAAACCGCGTAACACGATCGGCACACCCGCGAGTTCCCCTTGTTCGATGAGCGATCGCAGTGATGCCTTCGGCATGGAAAAGGACGCGAACACGTACACCGACGGGCGACGACTACTGTCGCCAGGCAGGCCGAGGCCCGCCGCGAGTTCATTGGCGTTATCCATCAGATCCGCAATGCTTGAAAGCGTCTTCGGATCCGTGAGCTCCTCGGAAAGATTGGGGAAGGTGCCAGCTGGCAGTGTTGCCGATCGGCGAATCGCCTCGTCAAATGTCGGCAGCGTTTCGGTCACGTCAACGGTATCGACATCCTTGATCGCCGACTGCGTTTCGGCTTGGAGCGCATCAGCGCTCGCCGCCGCATTTTCAAGATCGACGTCATCCGCCAACACCGCTGCGGCAGCGATTGATAGGCCCAGTACTAGAAAGCGCAACACGTACGCCTCCGAAAAATAAGGTAGCTGAAATCCTCTCCCTGGACGGGGTACTGTCGGCCCGCGCCCCACAACGCCGTGGTTTCGCCGTAGAACTGTGCATTCGATGTGTACGCACGTGGCAACAACATCTGCGTCTTGAAGGCACCTTTCTTTATGATAGGACGCGCTCGCGCGCCGCACATTGAATCCGTAGACGCCATATCCAGCGAAATGAAAGAGCGGTGCATCTTGGTGTGCATGCGCTGAACGGTTAACAGTGATGAGGTCAGTGCCGATTCGTGGCCAGCCACATTGCCGGTCATCGGATACACGCTGTTTTGACAGCCCGCGCACCAGAACAAGGCATTGAGCGGGCCGATTGATGAGGACGCGGCCACGCAGTCGGCACTGCAGGCCGCTTGTGCCAGCGGATTCGCAAACAACACAGCCTCCGGACTGAGTATCATGGACAGATCGTCGCGATTCCAGGTCGGCTCATACTCCGACAACATCACCAGATCGAAGGATTCGCCGCTATCGCAAACTGTGTTGGTGAGGAAGGTCAGCCAGGTGAACAGTGGAAAGTTGTACCAGTGCACGTGATAGAAGGCCTTCTCTTCGTCACCGCTGACGCGAAAGTCATCCCCTTGGCGCATCAGTGGACTGGCATCGAGCAACTGCTCACCACCGAGCGTGGGTGAACAAAACGGCGTTCGCACCGCTTCTGCAACTCGGGCGGGCTCCCAGAAACTGATTCCCAAACCAATACGATAAAAGACGGGTGGCGGTTCCGGACACGCACAGATAAGTGGCGGATCGTCATTCGTGCCGTCTTCCATGCCAAGGGTCGCTAATGGAATCCCGCCGAGCTTGAGGGGAAAGATGCACTTCCAGCAAACATCGGTGATGGGATTGGGAAAGCGCCCGTTACAGCTGCCTGCCGAAGCACCCGCCGACCACAGCGTGATGCTAAACAACATCAGCCACTGCCAGCAGCCCATCCCCAATGTGCGCCGTGATCTGTTCATCCGTCACTCCTCGGTGACGATCGCCACATCAGTGCAACGCCCAACAACCAGATCACGACCAGCAAGCGGGCCTGCGGCAAGTAGACGGTCGATATCACCATGCCAATAGCGAAAGCCAGTAACACGCTATTCCAAAAACCGCGCACTAATGTCTGCATTAACTTTTCTCCAACGCGATTTCATCAACGCGCAGCAGTAACCCTTCTTGCCGCACAATCGCCGGCAACGCGGTAATCCCTAGCTGTTCCGAGTAGCGGCCGTGCTGATCGAAGTACAAACGGATATTCCATGCTTGCATCAGCTCGATCGCCGATCCGTTGGTCAAGAGCGGCATATAGCGGTCGGGTGTGTCACCGAGCAATTCTCGCACCCAGGTCGCTTGCTTTGTGTCGTCGCCGTCAAAGAACAAAATCGGTGTTGATAAGCTTGTGTATTCCAGCGGATTGACCGTGGTACCTGCCGTGTAAATGACGTTGCCAAGGTGATCGACCACGTCGTAGTCAGTGGTCACGCTGGGATCAATGTGAAAGAACCGCGATTCGCTTGCTCTCGGCAGTGTTCGCCCGGGCGGGCGCCGGGCACTTGCAAGGGCGCGTTCTCGCATGAGCTGTTGTTGTTCGGCCAAGCGACCATCCGCCTCCATGGCACGTAGCTCAGCCTGGATATGATCTACAAGATCCGTCTCCGCGATTTCGTAGGTCTTGCCGACCACGCCTAAGTCTTCTGACGCCGCTGCCGCTGGAATGAGCATTGCCAACACGACGAACATGACGGTGAAACGTTTCATCAGAAAATCCGCGTCGCCGTGCCAATGATTTGCTGGCTGGGGATCACATTGAATTCCGCGTAGCGGGAATCAAAGCTTGCCGGGTTTGATGCCCACATATAGAAGTGACCTTCGGCGATGACGCCGGCGGTGATCATCGCCATTGGCGTGCCATCGTTAAGCGCCGGCACTGCCTCACCTGCCAACCAGTCATTAATGTAAATTTGCCGATCAACGATACTGATTACGTCGCCCGGACAGCCCTTCGCAACTTTCAGCAGCCGGTCACCCTGATACCAACGGGCGTCGTTGCGCATTCGAAACTGTGCATGCGCGCCCGCATCTGGGCCGCACTTTGGCAGCTCACCGACTCTCACCAAGAACAAGGTACCGCGGAGACTGTCGCTTTCGTTGTAGGCAAGCCGGTAATGTGGCGCGATCAGGCGATCGGCAATCAGCAACAACACCATCGGCAGCATCAATAGCGTCACGATGCGAAGCACCGGCCGCTGACTATTGGAAGGCTGCGACTTCACGGTCCAATCGCTCCTTTAACACGGCAGTTAAATCCGGCGCACCGGCAACCACCGAGGGACTGACCAGCAGCACAACACTGTATTCATCGGCGATGTCCTGCACGGACCTATCGAGCAGTGGTCCCCACACGTGTGCGTAGGCCTCCGCTTTGGCCGAATCCATACCGGTTTCTTGCAATCGGGAAATCTCGCTCGTGACCAGGCCGGTCACATCGACGGTCGCTACTTTGAGTGGCGCTGGCGTCAACAAGGACTGGACAAGCAGCGTCGACAGCGCCGCGACCACACCGCTGATCAGCCCGACCAGCAGCATCATTTTGATGCCTACGCCGCTGCTCGGTGCTCTTTCCTTAGTGGATAACCCGGTCATCGACTGGCTCCGGCTGCCAGTTCGGTCACGGCTTCGGTCAGGGTGTGGCCACCGCGCAAGGCGCGTTGGATGGCCTCAAACTCTGAACCTTTGGAGGAATAGAGCTTTTCGGTGAACGGATCGAGCACCAGGCGGCCGACGCCCAAGCCCTCCGGCCCGACAATCGCCACTTCGGAGTATAAGCCTTGCCGTGTTTTGATCGATGCCAGTAGTGCCTCGCTCTCCTCACCGGTTGGCAAGCGTTTGGATTCAATCAATTGCCGGATCGACTCTTTCTTTTGCCGCAGCAAATAGATGAAGTCGGCGTTGTCGAGCGCGGCCTGCGCGGTACCGGATTTGTAGTAATCGTTGACGCGCTGCGTCACGGTCATGAATGAACCTTCGAATTTCCGTGCCGTACGATAGCCTTCCTCAATGAATTGACCGGCGTTGCCACGCCCCATCAATTTCCACGCTTCGTCAATGACGCACAACTTGCGGCGTTCGCGCTCGCCCAGGTACATGGACTGGGTAATTTTCAACATCAGCAGCAACACGACCACCGATTGCAGTTCCGGACGTGAGTCGAGCTCCTGCGTTTCCAGCACCACAAAGTCCTTGTTGAGATTGAGGTTCGAGGGTCCGTTGAAGTAGCGTCCGAAAAAGCCGTCTTTGGTGTACGGGTACAGCGAATCCGCCAGATCCCGTTGCCGCTCATCAGAGGAAGCGGCCAGTACATCGCGCACCGCCGTAACGTCGCTTTCAGTACCGCGCTCGTGCCAAACGGTATTCAGCGCTCGCTCGATCCAGCCCATGGTCATTTGATCCGGGGTGTTATCCGGATCCACCATTTGTGCAATGATGTGTTTCAGCATCACGCCTTCGGCGCCGGCTCGGTCGCGCTGTTGCTGCTCGTCTTCGCTAAGCGGTAACTTTTTGTCTGGGATGCCTGCCCAATTCTTAATGTTGGTAAAAGGATTGAGACAGATGTCGCTGTGCGGACTGAACTCGATAAACTGACCCCCGAGCAGATGGCAAAGATGCTGGTACGAGCGTCCCCGATCAAACACCCAGGCGCGACCGCCGACACCCAGTACGCTGGTAATCAGTTCCTCGGTGAACACACTCTTGCCGGCGCCGGAAGCCGCACTCACGGCGATGTTGTAGTTGCCTGCCTTGTTTTGCCACGGGTCGAGCGAAATCAACTGACCGCGTCGCCCAATGAGTTGCAGCAATGGCGAGCCATCCCCTTTCCACTCTGCCAGCATCGGCGCAATATTGGCGGCCGTCCAGGTCAACAAGGATCGCCAACGAATCAGCGTATGCGCCTCTTTCACCATTCGCGGTCCTGCACACAACGGTAGTGCTGAGAGAAATGCCGGCATCGCTATGTTGCTTTCCTTGGTCATTTGCCAGCCAGCACTCTTGTAAACGCCGAGCAATTCTTGCTCGCACTGGTTGCCGCGACCCTGAGGCGCGAAAAGGATCGTTTGGTAGTTCACCTTGGCGAGCGTGTGGCCCTGTTCGAGTTTTTGCGCCACAAACTGCCATTCGCGTTTCTTGTCTGCCCAACTTGGCACGTGTTTGCCCGCATCGGTGTCCGCCATCTGCGTGGCGCGCATGGATTTTGTTTTTGCCGTGGCCGATGCCTGCACCTGATCGGGAAAGTGCACCGTCACGGTGGTCAGGAACGGGCAACTGATGCGCCGATTGTTGTTCATGAAATCGCCGATCAGATCCGTGCCGAGCCAGCCGGCCCAGGCGGGTGGATACTCGCGCACCGCGAAACAACGCACATCGCGTGCTTCCTCACCATTCTCGATCAGCAGACCCTTGGCGCCGACGTACACCGCCGTGTCGCCGTCCAACACCTGCTCACGAATTTCGACATCTTCCTGCCACCGCAACTGTTCGGTTCTTATGTTTCGTGGATTGAGCAGCGTGTCCATCAAGTTGATGAAAGATTCGGCCTTTACTCGCCTCGTTTGCAGGCCGACCGATTTATAGGTGCCCACCAGACCGCTTCTGAGCCGATCCAGCTGCTCAATGTCGGTGTCGCGAGGTTGCCCGCTCTCTGGCAGTGGTCTTTGTGCACAGACGAACACGCGAAAATCGCGCACTACCATCGCCTCGTCGCTAAAGAACGATTTCCACACACCACCGGCGAGATACTCT
>JAQCEL010000257.1 GCA_027618655.1 Pseudomonadota bacterium
AATGATCCGACGGTTCTGCATGAATCTCGCCCGTGTGAACACGACCAAAAACAGTCTGCGCGGCAAATTAAAGAACGCTGGATGGAACGATGCTTTTCGAACCGAGCTGCTCTTTGGTTAATTATTGCTCAAGTATGATTTTGCCCTGCAACTGCACCAACAATCGCCTGTATGTTGGCACTTGATCGCACCCCAACTTGTGGCTGATACGTGCTGGTGAGAAGTTCACGCAAATCGCTATAATGGCTTACGAATTAGATGGTTATGACCTACCTTTAGAAAACCCTGGACGTTTATAGAAACCTATGGCTGAGGAGATTTTGGTTAACGTGACGCCCCACGAGACGCGGGTCGCGCTCGTGGAAAATGGCGTACTGCAAGAAGTTGTAGTCGAACGATCGCGAAAACGGGGACTTGTAGGCAATATCTACTTGGGTCGAATTTCTCGTGTGCTACCCGGCATGGGCGCGGCCTTTCTCGACATCGGGCTCGAACGGACAGCGTTCCTGCACGTGTCGGACGTCAATCACTCGCGCCCTTCTGAAGGCGCTAACAGTGCTGATGTGCCAATCGAGGAATTGTTGCATGAAGGTCAGGATTTATTGGTCCAAGTGGCGAAAGATCCACTCGGCACCAAAGGCGCCCGATTGACAACTTTTCTGACCATTGCCTCCCGTTATTTGGTTTTCCTGCCGCATGCAACGAGTCTCGGAATCTCACAACGAATAGAAAACGAATCCGAACGTCAGCGGCTTCGAGATTTATTGTACGAGCTAGCACCGAATTTGAAACCCCAATGTAACGAAGAGGCTGAGGCACCGGCGGTCCTGAGTGATCGACCGCAAACCCCGCCCTCGCCCCCGTCGAACAGCCAGCGCAATCTGGGAGGCTACATCGCGCGCACCGCCGCGGAGAGTGCGGACATTGAAGAATTGCGCAACGATATGCTGTTTCTAAACCGACTTTGGGAGTCGATTTCGGAGCGGATCCGCGGGGCGCGGAGTCCATCGCTAATCTATGCGGATCTGAATCTGGTATTGCGTACGCTGCGCGATTCCTCTTCGACGAACGCCGAGAAAATAAGAATCGACTCAAAAGAAACCTACGAGAAGGTTGTGGAGTTCGCGCAACAATTTACCCCTGAGCTGCTGCCGCGCATCGAACACTACCTCGGTGAGCGTCCTATTTTCGATTTGTACTCGACTGAAGATGAAATACAGCGCGCTTTGCATCGTAGAGTCGACCTTAAATCTGGCGGCCATTTGGTGATCGACCAAACGGAAGCCATGACAACTATCGACGTGAATACAGGCGGTTTCGTTGGCAATAGAAACCTCGAAGAAACAATATTTAAAACGAACCTCGAAGCAGCCCATGCTATTGCTCGGCAACTTCGGCTGCGCAATTTAGGCGGCATCATTATTGTGGATTTTATCGATATGTCTGGCGAGGACCATCCGCGCTTGGTCTTACGGGCGCTCGAGAAAAGTCTTGAACGGGACCAATCACGTTTCACCGTGAGCGAAGTGACGTCGCTAGGGTTAGTCCAATTGACGCGCAAGCGGACTCGAGAGAGTCTCGAACATGTCCTATGTGAGCCGTGCCCAACGTGTGCTGGACGCGGTTCGGTAAAATCCGCCGAGTCTGTTTGCTACGAAATCCTGCGCGAAATCCTGCGTGAAGCCCGCCAATTTGAAGCGCAGAAACTTCTCGTTGTTGCCGCCCAAAGCGTGGTCGACCTGCTCCTCGAAGACGAGTCAACGAGTGTCGTTGAACTCGAAGAGTTCATCGGCATTCCAATCAGATTTCAGGTCGAGTCGGCTTATACGCAGGAGCAATACGACATTGTTTTGCAATAAGCCTGGGCTTTAACCCGAATGTTTGATCGGTTGATTAGCGCGCTGTGGACCTGGTTTGCTGCGCTAGCTATCGTTTTCGCGATCGTCGTTACGATAGTGCGATTAGCATTACCGCATATCGACGGTCAACGAAGCGCTATAGAACGTTGGCTCGGCGACTTGACCCAACGCCCGATCCAGATCGGAGAAGTCCGCGCGTCTTGGCGCGGATGGGCGCCCACCTTGGATGTCACCGATCTCGTTGTTCGGACTTCGGATGAAAGCGAATCGTTGGTTCGATTCGATTATGCAATTGTGAGTATTTCGCCCTTCGCGTCATTGCTCAATCTCAACCTGACGCCGCGCAAGCTAATTGTCGGTGGCATGAAGATCGGTTTGGAACGGGGTGCTGACGGAAAAATAACGGTGGCCGGCATGCCGCCGAGCCGTTGGCCGGTCGCCGAATGGCTACTTCAACAACAAAACTTCTCGCTGAAAGACGCCGAGATTACATTTGTCGAGTCCGGGTCGCCGTCGCCACCGGCCTTATTTAGCGACGTTACGATCAACATTGCGCACGATGCCTCCGCGCAGTCGATCTCTGGAAGTTTCAAGCGCCGAGATCACACTGAGGGGGCCTACGCTTTTGCGCTGCGCTTCACCGGCGATCTCTTCGGTCCTGCATGGGGCGGTGATCTCGTCGTGAATTTAGAACAAGTGAACGCCGCGTCGACCTTGACCCTTGCTGGCTGGCGCGACAATCACGTTTCCGCTGGTTCATTGGACGCTCGGATTTGGACCCGGTGGGCCGACGCCAAACTGCAACACGCCGTCATGAAAATCGCAGCGACGGATATTAAGCTTGAGGGTGTTTCCGAGAGCGATCCGCACCTCGAAGAATTCGTCGCCTCGGTGAGCGCCGACCGCCAAATAGACGGATGGTCTATAGCGGTCGACAATCTGAAAATGGAGGAAAGCGCGCAGCCCTCCGATTCGATAATCGGTATTCGAGTGCGCGAGCGACCAGGCACCACGGACATAATTGGTTTGCGCGCACATAATGTCCGAGTTGCTGACCTCGTGCTACTAGCGCGTCCCGAGCTCACAGCCCGCGGTTTTGAACTCAACCAGCTCAAATCGTCGTCACTCGACGGGACGCTAAATCACGGCCTCGTTGGCCTGACCGCTAATGTGCAGAACGCGCCTCGTTTCTACCTAGAAAGCAGCATCCAGAACCTTTCGTTCACGGAATCGTCTTTCGCACTCGGCGTTCAAGGTCTCAATTTTAATGTCCGCGCTAACCAATTCGGCGGCGTCTTGAGCTTAGCGCAAACGGACAGCGTCATCATCGAAAGCCTCCCTCGTATAATTAAGCCATTGCGAGTTCAAAAGCTGTTTGGAGATTTGCACTGGTCATGGGATGAAGGAGATTTGCGCGTCGCCACTAAACGACTGGATATTCAAGCAGCAACGATAGATTTCACAAGCCGTGGCAGCGTGCGCTGGAACGCTGATGACAAACCCGACGTAAAAGTCGTTACCCGCATCAACTCCGGCGATGTTTCGAGATTTCACTTACTCATTCCCAAAGGCAGCCTCCGTCCGCGCGGGGAATCTTGGATGCGCACGGCCTTCACATCTGGCCAATTTAAACAAAGTAGCTTCACAGTTAACGGGAATCTGCGTGACTTTCCGTTTGATCACGAGACGGGGACTTTGAAAGCAGAATTTGTGCTCGCCGATGTCGATCTAAAGTACAGCGATCGCTGGCCTGCCACGAATCATATAGACGCCACGATTGCAGTCGATGGCCGCAAGGCCACTACAACAATTCGTCAAGGTGAGGTGTACACCTCGAAGGTCAACGAAGCGACCATTGAAATGCCGGATTTGTTTAGCGATGAACCTGCCGTTCGTGTGCGCGGAACAATTCACGTGAAACCTACCGAACTATCTAAGTTCATCAATGAAAGTCCTCTCAAGAAGACCAAAGCAATCCGCTATTCTGATATAGAAATTGCGAAACCGTTTGCGATAACGCTAGATATGAATTTGAGCCTGTATCCCGAAGGCGACAAGGAGATTCTCGGCTTGGTCAAATTTGACGGTAATCGCATCGCGCATAAAAAACAAAATATCATTCTCAACAACTTCACCGGCGACATCAGCTTCACGCGTGCGGATTGGTACGGCGAAGGCATTCAAGCAGTCTTTGACGGCATGCAGGTTGGCGTTGTTTTGAACGGCGGCTTGGACGATCCGAATTACGATACGGAGTTTCGCATGACTGGCACATCAGACGCGACGCAACTTTCCAATTACCTTAAACGTTATTCGCCGCTGATTCACGGATGGCTTACTGTTGGCCGCGATAACAACACCATAGTGGGCCAGTTACCATGGAAAGCCGTATTGACGATTCCTGCGGCGAGCGCTCAGCAGCAAAATGCACCGCAACGCCTGACTATTGAATCAAGCCTGCTCGGGCTCGACGTCGATCTGCCGTGGCCGTTCAGGAAATCTCGCGGCGAGCGCAAACCGCTTGTTATTCAAAGTGAAACGTTCGCGAACGGAAACCGCCACTTGCGAGTTGATTTCGGCTCAACGGTAGATGTTGAAGTCGCCCAGGTAAAACTCCCCGACGGGAATTTCGAAACGCATCGAGCAGAGTTCGTGTTCGGCAAGCAGACGGCAAAATTTCTGAACAAACCAGGTCTTACAGCGCACGGCGAGATCGATCGCCTGCCCTTGAACGAGTGGATCGCGTTCGCCAAGGTGGCTCAGAAATCGATGGTGCACGCCACGACGAATGAACCTGCGACGTTCGATGTTAAAGTCCAAAAACTTGAAACGCTCGGGAGAACGTTCGTTGATACGCAGCTCGTCGGGCGACGCGATGAGATGGGGTGGTCTATCGACATTTCCGGGCCCAAGGCACTCGGTACCATTGCCCTTCCCAGAGATTCACAAAACTCTCCGCTGACGATGAACTTCGAACGATTGTGGCTGGATAAACTAGCAGCCGCTACACAGTCGGAAACTATCGACCCGCGCTCGCTACCATCCGTCAATTTCGCCTGCAAATCACTCCATTTTGGCGACATAG
>JAQCEL010000258.1 GCA_027618655.1 Pseudomonadota bacterium
ACCACGATCTGGCCAGGGCTGATTCGCGCTGCGAAAAATAATCTAAATCGACAAATCGACGATGTACGACTGTTTGAGTTGGGTTTGATTTTCGATAATTCGGACACTGGCCTACAGCAGCGTCACGTTCTGGCGGGCATCGCAATCGGAGGAGCGCACCCGGAGCAATGGGGGGCGACTTCGCGGGCAATCGATTTATACGATGTAAAACAAGAAATTACCAAGATGTTCGACACGTTGAGATTATCTGAATGCGAGTGGTCAGTCAGTTGTGATCCCGCGCTGCATCCAGGGCAATCGGCGCAAATCAGTGTTTCCGGAACCAAAATCGGCAAGCTTGGGGTGTTGCATCCTGGTATCGCGCGTGAATTCGACTTAGACAACGAAGTCATCGTTTTCGAGATTGAACTTGATAAATTACCTAAGGTTAAAACAGCTGCCTATGCGCCGATTTCGAAGTTTCCGTCGGTGCGGCGCGATATTAGCGTCCTATTACCCGCTGATATTGCCGCTGGTGACGTACTTATTGCAGTGCGCTCGGCGGCTGGCGAGCGTCTCCGCGACCTGCAGTTGTTTGACGAATATCGGGGGAAAGGTATTGATTCAGACAAAAAAAGCCTGACCATAGGCTTGATCTTTCAAGCACTTTCGAGCACTCTAACGGACGAGGAAATCGAAGAGACTATGAAGCGCGTGCAATTGCAGCTGCATGGCGACTTCGGGGGCACTTTGAGGAATTAACTATGGCGCTGACAAAAGCCGATATGGCAGAACGCTTGTTTGACGACTTAGGTCTCAATAAACGTGAAGCTAAAGAGCTCGTCGAGGCCTTCTTCGAAGAAGTAAGAGGCTCGTTAGAAGTGGGCCGCCAAGTGAAACTTTCGGGTTTCGGTAACTTCGATATACGTGATAAAAACCAAAGGCCAGGCCGGAATCCTAAAACCGGCGAAGAGATTCCGATAAGCGCACGTAGAGTCGTGACGTTTCGACCTGGTCAAAAACTAAAAGCCCGAGTAGAAGCCTATGCTGGAAGCGTCGAATAATAACGAACTGCCCGCGATCCCTGGTAAACGATACTTCACGATCGGTGAAGTAAGCGATCTGTGTGCAGTAAAACCACACGTTTTGAGGTACTGGGAACAAGAATTTCCGCAGCTCAAACCGATTAAACGACGTGGAAATCGTCGTTATTACCAACGGCAGGACGTAATTCTGATCCGTCAAATCAGAAGTCTGTTGTACGAGCATGGGTTTACGATAGGCGGTGCAAGACAGCGACTATCGGGCGACGAGGTTAAGGCAGACAGCAGCGTAAGCCAGCAAATCGTGCGCCAACTCAGAACCGAACTTGAAGAAGTCCTAAACATACTGCGCCGCTGATCTTGCCTAATTATTGGCTGCTGCAGAACATCGCCGGAGCCAAACCGGCGATCGGCGGAGCGCCAAAGCCGAAGATAGAACGAGTGAATTCGGGGTATAGCTCAGTCTGGTAGAGCACTCGGCTGGGGGCCGAGCGGTCGGCGGTTCAAATCCGTCTACCCCGACCATTAAATCCGGCGCTCTTCGGTCCCGGCCCTAGTTCGTTACTTCCCGAGTATCCCTGAAAATATTGTTCAGGCGTTTAAGTCGTATGAAGCCCAAGCCGACTACCATTCCTGATAGCAGTGCTATCGAAAGTCAAAATAATTTTAAACGCTACGATCCGTGACGCAATTGCGTGTTACACAATCTGTTGCGAATAAAATATAGGGTCGAGTTTGGCGATCAGACATACTTCAAATAATTCGAATCGAAAGGAAATCTCACATGTGTGGAATCGTCGGGGCCGTAGCGCAGCGCTTTGTGACGCCAATACTGCTTGAAGGTCTGAAACGCTTGGAATACCGAGGGTACGATTCGGCCGGAATCGCCACGATCAACGCTAACGGCGCGATCGAACGACTGCGCGCGTTCGGCAAGGTTATCCATCTAGAAGAAGAATTAAAAACGGATCCGCTCGATGCTGGAATAGGCATTGCACACACGCGATGGGCCACACATGGTGAGCCAAGTACAAGAAACGCGCATCCTCACGTGTGTCGCGACACGGTCGCACTAGTTCACAACGGAATAATTGAAAATCACACGGAACTGCGCGCACAGCAGGTAGCGGCTGGGCACGAATTTACGTCCGAAACCGATACAGAAGTTGTGGTGAACTTAGTTTATGACAAAATTCAATCGGGACTGTCTTTGGTCGACGCTGTCACCGCTGCGACAAAGCATTTGGACGGCGCGTTCGCACTTGGGGTCGTCAGTTCGACTGAACCGGATCACCTAGTAGCCGCCAGACGCGGGAGTCCGTTAGTCATCGGTCTCGGTATAGGTGAGAATTTTATCGCCTCTGATGTATTCGCATTACTACCTGTAACGCAACGTTTTATTTTCTTAGAAGATGGCGACATCGCCGATATAACGCGCGAATCCATCACCATTTACGACGCTCACGGACAAGTCATCACCCGACCCGAATCGATCTCTGAACTCTCGCCGGAAGCGGCGGAGAAATCCGGCTATCGACATTTCATGTTGAAAGAGATATTCACGCAACCGCGCGCGGTCGCGGAAACCCTCGAAGGACGCATCGTGGGTGGTGAAGTGCTCGACTCAATATTCGGCCATACCGGAACTGAAGTGCTGGACAGCATTGAATCGGTAACTATCGTAGCCTGCGGAACGAGTTATCACGCCGGGATGGTTGCAAAGTATTGGTTTGAGGAACTCGCTGGCGTGTCATGCTCAGTGGAAGTTGCCAGCGAGTTTCGTTATCGAAAGCCCGTGATACGTAACAACACCTTACTCGTAACGATCTCCCAATCAGGTGAGACGGCGGATACCTTGGCGGCGTTGCGTGAAGCTAAGTTATCTGGAATCGCCCATTCATTGGCGATATGTAACGTCCCGGAAAGTACCTTGACCCGTGAGTCCGAACTCGTGTTTCTTACCCGTGCAGGACCCGAAATCGGCGTTGCATCGACGAAGGCATTTACGACTCAGCTAGCTGCGTTAATGCTGTTAGTAATTGCCTTGGGGCGACGCCACGCGATGTCCGAGAGCGTGAGCGCGAGTTTGATCGGACAACTCGAAAGCTTACCCGGAAAAATTGATGCCGCATTAAAGCTCAATGACGCGATCGCAAAATTAGCAGAGAGATTTGTCAATAAAGATCACACCTTGTATCTCGGTCGAGGTTCGATGTATCCCGTGGCAATGGAGGGCGCGTTGAAGTTGAAGGAAATTTCCTATATTCATGCCGAGGCCTATCCTGCTGGCGAGTTAAAGCACGGACCGTTAGCGCTGGTCGATGAGAATATGCCCGTCATTTCCGTCGCACCGAATAACGATTTATTAGAAAAACTCAAATCGAATCTTGCAGAAGTGCGGGCTCGTGGCGGCGAACTATATATTTTCGCCGACTCGAGAGTCGACGTTGCGTCAAGTCCGGGAATTCACGTTCTTAACGTTGCGCCTGTAGAAGACGCCATCGCGCCGATTGTTCATACGATCCCTTTACAGCTATTTGCCTATCACGTCGCGGTATTAAAGGGTGCCGATGTGGATCAGCCGCGCAATTTAGCGAAATCAGTAACCGTCGAATGACGACGGTGTGCAATCACAGAAATCTAATTGCTATTGCACGCTAGACGGTGGCTCCAACTATCTGAATCGCATATGATTTCGGACTAAATGATTTTGATGGAATGGGGCTGTGTCAGAGCAAACGGGAAAACGCGACGGGAAACTGCTCGTCGTTGATGACGATCAAGACATGCTCAATCTGTTGTCGACTTGGTTGGGCGGATCGGGATATACCGTAACGACCGCGCTGCGTGGAACGGATGCGTTGGCCCAGATCGAAATTTCTAAGCCCGATCTGGTGATCACCGATCTGTTTATGGAAGAAATGGACGGCATGGTTCTATTAACGAAGATCCACCGCAACAACCCCCTCATCCCTGTCATCATGCTGAGCGGGCAAGCTCAAATTCCGGACGCGGTAAAAGCAACGCACCTAGGAACGGCGGCTTTTCTAACCAAACCGATCGAAAAAGCTGAATTGCTCGTACAAGTGTCACGGCATGTGCGGATCCGACCGCGCGGTCAAGAAGCCAGCACTTTTGGCCGACACCTAATTCATCGTAGCTCCTCAATGGTTGAACTACTTGAGCAGGCAGAGATGCTCGCTGCCGGTGATATTACGGTATTCATCCACGGTGAGACAGGAACAGGAAAAGAGGTATTGGCAAAAGCTATCCACGACGCAAGCCCGCGCGCCAGCGCGCCTTTTATCGGCATTAATTGTGGCGCGATCCCTGAGCAACTACTCGAGTCTGAGTTATTCGGGCACGAGAAGGGTGCGTTCACCGGGGCTAACACGAAGCACGAGGGGCTGTTTCAGGCCGCCGATGGTGGCACGCTATTTCTCGACGAGATCGGCGATATGCCGCTCGGATTGCAAGTAAAACTATTGCGCGTATTACAGGATTTCGAAGTTCGACCCGTGGGTTCAACACGCAGTGTCGCGGTCAATGTGCGCATCATCTCAGCCACGCATAACGATTTGGATAAACGCGTCGCCCAGGGTGAATTCCGCGAGGATCTCTACTATCGTTTGAACGTAGTTCCGTTAAAAATACCCAGTTTGCGCGACAGACGGGAAGACATTGGTTTGTTGCTTGACCACTTTCTCGAACGGCACGCGCTTAGGACGCACGCGAAAGTTCGGCGTTTCGATGCCGATTCGATGGAGTATTTGGTCGCCGCGACGTGGCCGGGAAATGTCCGGCAGCTCGCCAACGCTGTTGAGTTATCAGGGCAAAATCATACTTGAGCAATAATTAACCAAAGAGCAGCTCGGTTCGAAAAGCATCGTTCCATCC
>JAQCEL010000259.1 GCA_027618655.1 Pseudomonadota bacterium
TTGTCGATTTAGATTATTTTTCGCGGCGCGAATCAGCCCTGGCCAGATCGTGGTACGCATCGCTGCCATATCACTCGAAATAGGATTCGATAAGATCTGCGCGCCGCGGGTGGGCTCGATTAGTGCGAGAGCGGTGAGATCGGTAAAACTATACGTAATCGCTTCAAAATAACCCTGAGTGATAAGCGCCTGACGTATCGATGTGTCGCGCTCATGGCGCAACGTTGGCGGCGCTACGCTCATTAGCGTGCGGGGCAATGTGACGGGAATATCGGCATAGCCAATTAATCGTGCGATTTCTTCAAGAATATCCGCCTCAATCTGTAGGTCGAAACGAAAATTGGGCGGCGTCACGAATATTCCGCTCGCGGATTCGGAAACTTCGCAGCCTAGCCGACGCATGAGTTCACTGGCTTTTTCGGCCGACATATCGATCCCAATTCGACGAGTTACTTCACTAGGTCTAAAACTGATTGCGCCACGGATCGGAATATGGGCCGGGGCCTGAGCCACACTAACTGGCCCGGCTTCGCCGCCGCAAATATCCAAAATTAGGCCGCTGGCACGCTCGATTGCGCGCTCTTGACCTGAGAAATCAACTCCTCGCTCGAAGCGATGGGACGCATCCGTATGCAGACGATATCGCCGTGCGACACCAGCCAGTGTAATCGAATCGAAATACGCGCTTTCGAGGAAAATATCGGTGCTAGTTAATGCGACACCGGTTTGCGCCCCGCCCATTACACCGGCCAAGGCAACTGCACGCTCGCGATCGGCAATAACCAACGTGTTGGCTGTTAACTCAATCGTTTGACCGTCAAGTAATTCCAGCGATTCACCGTCGCGACCATTGCGAACACAAATTCCGCCGCGTAGTTGATCCAAATCGAAACCGTGCATCGGCTGACCAAGCTCGAGCATCACATAGTTCGTGATATCGACGACTGCACTGATACAGCGTACACCTGCCCGTCTCAGACGTTCGGCCATCCATCGCGGGGTAGTCGCCGCTGCGTCGACATGGCGAATTACGCGCCCGACATAGCGCGGACACGCTTCGGCTTGTTCAATCTGAATCGGAAACTCATCCGTGATTGTCGCCACAACCGAGTCGACATCAATTTCGCGCATGGCATTATCGGTCAACGGGAGCCACACCGATAATTGACAAGCAATCCCCACGATTGGGTGTCAGATCGATGTCGAAAACCACATCGTCAAGCTCGAAGTGCTCGCGTAGCAGCGTTCCGATGGGGGCATCATTGTCGAGTTCCAACAAGCCGCTGCTGTCGTCACCTAAATCGAGTTCAGCGGCGGAACAAAGCATCCCCGCAGAGACAACGCCGCGAACTTTCGCTTCACCAATCTCGCGTCCGTCGGGCAATTTCGCGCCCGGCGCCGCGTAGGCAACAACGAGGTTTGCACGGACATTCGACGCGCCGCAAACAACTTCGACTGCTTCCGTCCGTCCAATGTCAATCGTGCAATAGGACAAGCGATCGGCATTCGGATGTGGGGCAACCGTAATAACTTTGGCAACCCAGATGTTGTCTAATGGATGTGCAACGGGTGCGACATTATCGACCTCAAGCCCGGCCATGGTCAGGCATTCGGCAAGTTCATCGTGCGCCAACGATGTCGTCACCCATTCACATAACCAGTGCGCGCTAACTTTCATAATCGTCGGATCGAATTGTTCAGTTCGTTAGAACTGTCGTAAAAACTGCAGATCATTTTCGAAGAATAGACGGAGATCGTTAACCCCGAATCTGAGCATCGCAAGGCGCTCCACGCCGAGTCCAAAGGCGAATCCGCTAAAGCGCTCGGGATCAATGCCAACGTTTGACAACACTTTCGGGTGCACCATGCCGCAGCCGAGAACTTCTAGCCAATCAGAAATGCCGTGTTCAGAACTCAGCTTGATGTCGACTTCGGCAGACGGTTCTGTGAAAGGAAAGTACGACGGGCGAAAACGCATCTTAAGATCATCGTCGTCAAAAAATGTCTTTAAGAATGTCTCAAGGACGCCTTTGAGATCCCCCATGGTGATGTGTTCATCGATCAATAATCCTTCCACTTGATGAAACATTGGGGAATGCGTTTGATCGTAATCACAACGATAGACGCGGCCCGGTACAATAATTCGTAATGGCGGTTGACGTTGCTCCATCACCCTAACTTGCACCGGCGAAGTATGTGTTCTTAAAAGTGACCCGTCGCCAAAATAAAACGTGTCATGCATTGCGCGGGCAGGATGGTGCGCCGGGATATTGAGCGCCTCGAAGTTGTGATAATCGTCCTCGATCTCGGGACCATCACAGACTTCAAAGCCCCAACGCACGAATAATTGTTCAATTAAGGCTAGAGTTTGACTGATCGGATGAGCGCGGCCAACCGCTGTACCTCGGCCGGGCAGTGTTACATCAAGCCGGGCGCCGGTTAAGTTTGCCTCTAATTGGGCAGCCTCAAGTTGCAGTTTACGCTCGTCTATAAAATTCGAAACAGTACTTTTCGCAACGTTGATTAACTGACCGGCTTGCGGTCGTTGCTCGCTGGGGAGATCGCCAAGTGACTTGAGGAGGCCAGTTAGCAGACCTTTTTTACCCAAGTATCTGACTCTAACTGCATCTAGTTCGGCTAACGCATGAGCTTCGGCGACCTCCTGGGTCGCAGAAGATACGATTTCGTCAATGTCCGACATGTTATTCAGTGGCACACAATATCGACGCTGCAAAACAAGAGGGGAAAGGCTAAGCCTTTCCCCTCGTCCAAACTATTAAGAAGGCCGAAACCTAAAGGTTTACATCGCCAACGCGGATTTCGCTCGCTCGGCAATTTGGCCAAAGGCAGCATGATCGTTCACGGCTAAATCCGCGAGAATCTTTCGATCGATTTCTATTTCGGCGACGTTGAGCCCGTTGATTAAGCGGGAGTAACTGAGGCCGAACATCCGCGCCGCCGCATTGATACGCATGATCCACAATGCACGAAACTGGCGCTTGCGTTGGCGCCGATCACGATACGCATATTGCCCAGCTTTGGTGACCGCTTGCTTGGCTACGCGGAAAACGTTCTTACGTCGACCTTGATAGCCCTTCGCCTGATCAATTATTTTCTTATGGCGGGCGTGAGCCTGAACGCCACGTTTCACTCGTCCCATTGTCTAAACTCCTAAATCCCTACAACGTCGGTATCATTTGTCTGATCGACTTTTCATCCGCGTGGTCGATCAACGCGGTATGCCGCAAATGACGCTTTCGCTTAGGGCTCTTCTTCGTCAGTATGTGTCTTTTGTGCGAGTGACGGCGCTTTATGCGGCCGCTGCCCGTTTTCGAGAAGCGCTTCGCAGCGCCTCTATTTGTCCTAATTTTGGGCATTTGAAACTCCTGACCCTAATACTCATGCATCTACGCGCGTTTCGGCGCGATAACCATTACCATCTGCCGACCTTCCATCTTTGGAAATTGTTCAACAGCCCCTAATTCTGACAAGTCCGCCTCAACACGCTTGAGCATTTTCCCGCCAAGCTCTTGGTGCGCCATCTCGCGTCCACGAAACCGCAAGGTCACCTTAACTTTGTCTCCATCGTCGAGGAAGCGTTTCAAACTACGTAGTTTGATTTCGTAATCGCCGTCGTCTGTGCCAGGTCGAAACTTTATCTCTTTTACCTGGACCTGCTTCTGTTTCCGTTTCGACGCAGATTTCTTTTTGTTGATTTCGAATAAAAACTTACCGAAATCCATCACGCGGCAAACCGGATGTTCGCCGTTCGGTACGATCTCTACAAGATCGAGCGCACTTTCTTTCGCAAGCAGTCGAGCTTCCTCGATCGTGACAACTCCGACATTTTCTCCATCCGCTGCAATCAATCTAACCTTCGGTGAGGTGATTTCAGCATTTACGCGATTCTTCTTATCAGCGGCGATATTCGTTTTCCTCCAAATAAAATAGCCGTGCTAAGCACCATGAGCGCGGAGATGGGTAACGAAGTCGTCAACGGACATCGAACCGAGGTCTTCTCCGCCTCGCGTACGCACGGCTACTGTGTGTTTTTCTGCCTCCCGTTCGCCAACAATCAGCATAAACGGGATGCGCTGTAAGGTGTGCTCGCGGATTTTAAGCCCGATCTTCTCGTTTCTCAAGTCTCTTTCAGCCCGGACTCCTTGATTTTTCAAGGATTCCGTAACTTTTACGGCGTATGGCGCAAACTGATCGGCAATACAGAGTACGGATACTTGTTGCGGTGCAAGCCAAGCAGGCAGTAAACCGGCGTGATGCTCAATCAATATCCCAATAAACCGTTCCAGGGATCCCAAGATTGCACGGTGGATCATGACCGGCACTTTGCGCTCGCTACCGTCGGTCACATACTTCGCCCCAAGCCGCTCGGGCATTGAGAAATCTACTTGCACGGTACCACACTGCCAGACCCGACCGATGCAGTCACGCAGGGTAAATTCAATCTTTGGACCATAAAATGCGCCCTCTCCTGGTTGCACTCTGAAATCCAGGCCCTTACTTTTCAGCGCAAGTTCCAGCGCGGCTTCGCCTTTGTCCCACATTTCGTCAGAGCCAACCCGCTGTTCCGGGCGCAGAGATAAGGCAACTTCGATATCCTCAAATCCGAATTCGCGATAGACCTCAAAGGTCAGATCAATGAGTTCGCCGACTTCTTGCTGTAACTGATCCTCGGTACAAAAAATATGCGCATCGTCTTGAGTAAAACGTCGAGCGCGCAACAAACCGTGTAGGGTTCCGGACGGTTCATTACGATGAACAACGCCAAATTCAGCCAATTTAAATGGCAGATCGCGGTAACTCCGCAACGCATGATTAAAGATCTGGATATGGCCCGGGCAATTCATCGGTTTTATCGCGTACTCGCGATGCTCCGATT
>JAQCEL010000031.1 GCA_027618655.1 Pseudomonadota bacterium
AAGACGGCGGCTCGCTAAAGATCAGGAATCCGGTCCCTTTAGACTCATTTTAGAATTGGAAAATACTGTGTGCGTGTGCCCACTAGAATCCGTAGGGACGACCCGCAGGGGCTATATCTCAGAGTGCGGTGGAGCGTGTAAGGCCGCGAATTGCTTAGCGATCGCCAGTCTTTCGACGGTCCCCACATCCAGCCACAAGCCCCTGAAAAGCTCCGCCGTAACCCGACCTTCCGCAGCTGCTGCCATCAGAATTGACGCTAATGGATAGTGATCCGGACCGTTTTGCGGGAATAATGCCGGCCGATAGACACCAATACCCGAAAACGTGAATTTTTCCCCTTCTTCGGTGACAAAGCCGTCCCGCAGGGCGAAATCCCCAGAAATATTATGTGCAGGGTTAGGAACGAGGATCAGGTGTGCGTCCATGCTCGGTTCAGCAAGGTGCGAAAAATCGAAGTCGGCCCACACATCGCTGTTCACGACCGCGAATGGGTGAGCTCCTAATAATGGTAACGCGGCTGCGATTCCTCCACCGGTGTCGAGCGCCCCAGGGGGTTCTTGCGAATAGGCTATCGATACGCCGAATTGGGCTCCGTCACCTAAGTGGTGGCGAATTTGTTCGCCTCGATACGCGAGATTCACGACCAGCTCATCGAAACCGCCAGCTCGCAAGCGTTCGATTTGACGCTCGATCAATGTTTTCCCTGCGATACAAATCAGCGGCTTCGGTAAGTCAGAGGTTAACGCACCCATCCGGCTGCCGCGTCCGGCCGCTAAAATCATCGCACGCTTCATAAACCCTGGATCATCTTCACTCGCGAATGTGCGATTATAGCGCTGGCATTGTAATCAAGTTTATTTTCGCCAGGATGCCGTTTGGTCTGGCATATTGTCCCGCGTTTCACGGTTTCACCCATGATTGAAGCATACCTTGCGATCGTCGCTGGTCTCGGCTTATTGACATTTGGCGCCGATCGATTCGTCGAAGGTGCCGCCGTTGCCGCCAACAACTTCGGTATACCGCCGCTGCTTGTGGGTTTGACGATCGTCGGATTTGCGACCTCCGCCCCCGAACTACTAGTCTCCGCCGTCGCGTCGACGAATGGCAACCCGTCGATCGCGATAGGCAACGCGATCGGTTCGAACATCGCGAATATCGGCTTGGTAGTCGGTGTTACAGCACTGATTATGCCGTTGAACGTAAAATCACGCGTACTCGCTCGTGAATTTCCAATCATGTTCATTTGTATTGCGATGGCCTTTGTCTTGTGTTGGGACGGGTTTCTTGGGTTCTACGATGGGCTCGTGCTATTCGCCGGTTTGTGTGCGCTTATCGGCGTAACAACGTGGCTCGGGATGACCGATCACGCGCGCGATAATTTAGGAATAGAGATGGAATCGCACATCGATGCGTCCATGAGCACACGACGCGCAATAGTCTGGCTCATCGTCGGACTTGGTTTGTTATTGATCGGATCTGACCTACTAGTCGACGGGGCCGTTACCGTCGCCAAGCATTTCGGCATTAGCGATCTCATCATTGGTCTTACGATAGTTGCGGTCGGCACCAGCTTGCCGGAGCTGGCGGCCTCGGTCGCGAGTGCGCTTAAAGGCGAGCCCGACATTGCGCTAGGCAACGTGATAGGTTCCAATATGTTCAATGTGCTCGGCGTTCTCGCGGTCCCAGCCATCATTCACCCTAGTCAATTGGAACCCGCCATAATGTCGCGCGATTTTCCGATCATGGTGGGTCTCAGCGTGGTGCTTTTCGCGATGGCTATTGGATGGCGAAGCAGCGGACGCTTATCGAGGGTCGAAGGGGCAGGTTTGCTGTTGACCTTCGGCGGCTACCAATGGTTATTGTATGCATCGAGCTAAACGAAGCTTGTTCACCTAAGTTGACGGATTGACGAAATATGGCGACTGTTAATGCGCCGCCTCATGACCATGCGCGCTTACTCTCATTGGGACGTTCAGTTCTCGAAATCGAGTCGCGCGCAATCAGTGATTTAGCGAAAGAGATAGATCATACGTTCGCCGAGGCAGCGGAAATTATGCTCGGCTGTCGCGGCCGTATCGTCGTGCTTGGCATGGGGAAATCCGGTCACATTGGCAGCAAAATTGCGGCTACTTTGGCAAGTACTGGCTCACCCGCATTTTTTGTCCATCCCGGTGAGGCAAGCCATGGGGATATGGGCATGATTACGGTCGATGACGTCGTGTTAGCGTTGTCCAATTCCGGCGAAACGGACGAAATAGTAATTCTTATACCGTTAATTAGACGTCTCGGTGTTCCTCTCGTGGCAATGACTGGCAACGGTAATTCGAATCTCGCGAAACAGGCGACGGTGCATATCGACGTCGGTGTTAAAGAGGAAGCCTGTCCGCTAGGGCTCGCCCCGACCTCGAGCACGACCGCTGCGCTTGCGATGGGCGACGCGCTAGCCATTGCGATGTTGCAGGCGCGTGGATTTACCGAAGAAGATTTCGCACTTTCCCACCCGGGCGGCGCGCTTGGGCGACGCTTGCTTCTAAAAATCAGCGGACTAATCCACACGGGTCAAGAAATGCCTGTTGTGACGCCAGAAACGAGTGTTGCAGAAGCATTAGTTGAAATCACCCAAAAGGGCTTAGGGATGACGGCGGTGGTCGCGCCCGATTCGACCGTGCTCGGTATATTTACGGACGGCGACTTAAGGCGCGTGATTGATCAACGCTTCGACATCAACACAACGTCAATAAGTGAGGTTATGACGACGCAGTGCACGATGGTAAATGCGAATATTCTTGCCGCAGATGCGTTACGCATTATGCAAGATGGAAAATTCAATGCATTGTTAGTGATCGATTCGGAGCGCCGTTTGACCGGCGTGTTAAATATGCATGATCTGCTTCGATCGCGCGTTTTTTGAACGTGGGGTCTAAGCAAATAGTGTCAGCCAGTAAACCGAGACGAACAAGTTATTACGCTAGCTCGCTACCGTCGCGTGGCCGCCACGACTTCGCCTGCGTTACGCGTGTTACGCGTCCGCATCACGTAGAGTGTGACCTATTCCAGTCAGATGCGCCGTCAACAAACTCATCAGGGGTCGACCTACGCCGATCGCCGCATGGAACAATCAAGCAATCACGATGACTAACTCGTGGGTCAGTTCGCTAGTATTCGCTTTCTTTGGTGTCTTGACGTACTGGATTTGGCAGCAAATCGATGAAGATGAGAGTCGCACTGTACATACACGTATTCATGAGCCCGACTATCACATCGAAGATATGGTGCGAAATACATTAGACGAAACGGGCGCGTTAAAAAACGTACTGTACTCAGATCTGGTGACACATTATCCGGACGACGACACGACGGAACTGGCCAATCCGCGCCTGGAAATTTACAACGGTAATTCCGAACCCTGGTATGTGATCGCTGAAAGCGGCTGGATCAGTTCCGGAAACGAAGTTGTTCTTTTGCACGGTGAGGTAGAAATTTGGCGCCAGGACGCAGAAGGTCGCCGTGAGTTTGAAGTGCTTACGTCGGAATTGCGCGTTCTGCCTCAGGAACAGTATGCGGAGACTGCCGATCCGGCTACGATCATCAACAAAACGACAACGACTGATACGATCGGGATGCGGGCAAATTTCGCGCATGATCGTCTGGAGCTACTGAAACAGGTAAAAACGCGACATGAAATTAATCCCTCTAGTTAGTGCGCTACTAGCCGGCATTTTGTTTGCCACGGAGACGATGGCGTTAGCGTCAGATTCGGAACAGCCGATAGAGATCGAGGCGGACTTCGCTGAGCTTGACGATCAAGAAGGCAAGACGATTTATCTCGGCAATGTGGTGGTCACTCAAGGTTCGATAAAAATGACCGGTGACAAATTGCGGGTCAATTTCGCCGAGGACCGAGAATTGGAGGACGTGTTTATTGAGGGGCGCCCGGCCTACTTCAAGCAAACGCCGGATAGTGGTGACGACATCGAAGGAGAAGGCTTGCTGATCGAATACCATGCACTGAAAAGTCTCCTGTACCTCATTCAGAAAGCCAAGCTCACTCAAGGACAGCGGGTTTTTACGGGAGATCGCATCAACTACGATACGGAAAAGAGCGTTATAACCGGACACGGGTCCCCCAAAAAGGCCGATGTGGTTGGGCAACCGCCAACTCCTCGCGAGCGAGTGCGGATCATCATCCCGCCAAAAAAGAAGAAACCGGAGTCGCCCTAGCATAACGATGAGCGTATTGACGGTTCGACATTTATCGAAAACCTACAAATCCCGGCAAGTCGTACGCGACGTTAGTCTGAGTGTCCACGGCGGCGAAGTAATTGGGCTACTTGGACCCAATGGTGCTGGAAAGACCACCAGTTTCTATATGATCGTGGGACTCGTGGCGAGCGAAGGCGGTTCAATCCATATAAACGACGTCGATGTGACCCGACTACCGATGGACTTGCGGGCACGCCAGGGACTCGGCTATCTGCCGCAGGAAGCGTCGGTATTCCGAAAACTGACGGTCGAACAAAATATCGCTGCCGTTCTGGAAATCGTACCAAAACTGACCTCCGAGCAAAGAAGTGCACGCCTAGAAGCGTTGCTCGGGGAATTTCATATCACGCATATTCGCGAGACCTTAGGCATGTCATTGTCGGGCGGCGAACGCCGCCGCGTAGAGATCGCAAGGGCGCTCGCCAGCCAACCGCAATTTATTTTGCTCGACGAGCCATTTGCTGGAGTAGATCCCATTTCCGTAGGAGATATTCAACGTATCGTTCAGCACCTAAGCGCGTTAGGCATCGGGGTTCTTATCACTGATCATAACGTTCGCGAGACTTTAGGCATTTGCGATAGAGCGTATATCGTCAACGAAGGGCGAATTATCGCCGAAGGTAGCTCTGACGAGGTTCTAGCCGATGAGCACGTTCGGGAAGTCTATCTGGGTGACGATTTCACACTATAAGACGGTGCCTACCATTGTGGCCGCTGTTGATGGGAAGCGCGGCGCCTTCGCATAGGGTTCCCGAAATGGGTGACCTGTGGGATCGTGACTTTGTCGAGCGAGATTGTTCGGATAGACAGTTGTTTACCATCCTAACAACGATCGGTCGCCACTTGCAGAACGTGCCTGACGCATTCGAGACCAACACGATTGAGACGCGCGTCACGAAAATTACCTATAACAATATTTAATCATTGCATGATGTTGCCCGAGTATTATGAGTTAAACTCTAAAGTCACAATTAAGCTATTGCAGCAAGGTTCTTAGGCTAAATCTAAAATTATCATGAAGCAGTCCCTCCAGCTTAAACTCGGACAGCATCTAACGATGACTCCGCAATTGCAGCAGGCCATCCGGCTACTGCAATTGTCGTCGCTCGAGCTAAGCGTAGAAGTTCAGGAGGCACTCGATTCCAATATGATGCTCGAGTTGGATGAAGATTCCGGATCAAACGACGATGCGGCATTCGGAGAGCCAGCCACGACTACCGAGAGTGACGATTCCGACGCCAGCGACGACGGCTTCGACAGCGATAATACCCCTTCAACAACCGAAGATATTCCGGCCGACTTGCCTGTCGATAGTGATTGGGAAGAAATTTACGATGGCCCGGAGCCGGCTGGGGCCACAACGAATTCCGGCAACGGCCAAACAGACTTTGAGACGATCCGAAGCGCCGAGGAGACGCTCCGCGAGCACTTATTGTGGCAACTAAATCTCCAGCCAATGACTGATACGGATCGCGCAATCGGCTATACGATTATCGATTTGCTCGACGACGATGGCTATTTCAAGTCCGATTTTCAAACGGTATGCGACACAATTAACAGCGCTGACGGTGTCGAAATTGAATTTGACGAAGTAGCCGCAGTCCTGAAGCAGGTCCAAAGCCTCGATCCATCAGGTGTCGCTGCACGCGATCTGCGAGAATGCTTGACCTTGCAATTAAGCCAGTTTGACCCGTCAACACCATGGATAAACGAGGCGAAGCAGATTTGCATGCACCACCTCGATGTGCTTGGCTCACGCGACTACGGGCAAGTGATGCGCAAATTAAAAGTATCGCGAGAGGAATTGCGTCAGATACTCGATCTAATCCAATCGACGAATCCGCGACCAGGTGCGGCGTTCAACGAACAACCAGCAGAATATATCGTTCCCGACGTCTACGTTCGAAAAGCTAAAGGTCGTTGGGTCGTAGAATTAAACGGAGAATCCTTACCCCAAATCCGGGTGAATCCTTATTACGCAAGCATGATCCGTCGAGCTGACAATAGCCCGGACAACAGTTCACTAAAATCGCACCTTCAAGAGGCGAAGTGGTTCATTAAGAGTCTGCAGAGTCGCAACGAAACCTTACTTCGCGTTGCAACCGCGATCGTAGAAAGACAGCAGGCGTTTCTCGAGTATGGCGAGGAGGCAATGAAGCCACTGGTGCTCCACGATATCGCGGAAATTCTCGGAATGCACGAATCGACGATATCTCGAGTAACAACTCGCAAATACATGCATTCGCCGCGCGGCATCTATGAACTTAAATTTTTCTTTTCGAGCCATGTGGCGACGACAATTGGTGGAGAAGCATCGTCTACTGCCATTCGCGCTGTGATAAAAAAACTGATCGCGGCTGAGAATACCGATAAACCGCTCAGCGACAGCAAACTCGCAACCTTGTTGTCGGATCAGGGAGTTACCGTTGCGCGCAGAACGGTCGCTAAATATCGGGAGGCTATGCACATCCCACCCTCTAATGAACGAAAGCAATTGGACTAAGCGGTCAGTTCACAATACACCTAGCGCAATAGCGAGCTATAATTTTATTGGCGCGAATTTAGAACGCTTGAAGGACAAGCGGCTAAAACGCGGCGGCCATTCCAAAACCCCATGACGGAGAACGTAATGCAGCTCAGTATATCTGGTCACCACGTAGAAATTTCCGAATCCCTCAAGAATTACATCAACAGTAAAATGCAGAAAGTAGAACGCCATTTCGATCAGGTGATCGACGCGCATGTGGTCCTCGATGTTGAAAAGCAACGTCACAAAGCTGAAACGACCTTACAGCTCAGCGGAAGTACGATCCATGCGGCCAGTGAAAACGACGACATGTACGCTGCAATCGACGCCATGGTCGATAAACTGGATCGGCAGGTTCGCAAACATAAAGAGAAAATTTCAGATCACCACCAGCGTGAAGGAGGAATAAAGCAGCACAACGGAGACGACTAGTTCGGGAGCACGCAAATGGAAATAGTCGACATCCTAACGCCCGCCCGAATAGCAATTGATGTCGGCGTAGCAAGCAAGAAAGCCGTATTAGAAGAACTTGCACGCCTGGGAGCGGTTGAGACTGTTGGTTTTACGCCGGCACAGGCTTTCGACAGTTTGATTTCGCGCGAGCGTCTGGGGAGCACCGGGCTTGGTAACGGAATCGCCATTCCGCATGGAAAAATTGCGCGTCTCGAAGTAATGGTCGGGGCTCTCCTTCGCACTAGTAGACCAATCGATTTTGACGCCATCGATGGTGAGCCAGCCGATTTGTTTTTCGCGCTGTTTGTGCCTGATCAAACTACCGATGCGCATTTAGCAATGTTAGCTAAGCTCGCCGAGGCATTTTCAAACCAACCATTGGTTGATGAATTGCGCTCCTCGGACTCGGCGAAAAGCATCCATGATTTACTCCGAAGGCCGCCCAAAAATTAATGAGTGGGCGCCGGTTCGTCATAGTGTCGGGTTTGTCCGGGGCTGGGAAGTCGGTGGCATTGCGAGCGCTAGAGGATGCAGGTTTTTATTGCGTCGATAATTTACCAGCTGCGTTGCTAGTCAATTTCTCCAAATTTATCGACACAGCCAATATGCCGCACTACCGCCAAGTCGCAGTCGGGGTAGACGCGCGTAATCCGGCGACTGATTTGTCCCAATTTCCCGAAGTGCTGCGTGCTTTGCAAGATCTGGAATTTGATGTTGAGCTTCTCTATCTTGATGCGAGTGATGCAACGCTAATTAGTCGATTCAGCGAAACGCGTCGCAAGCACCCATTGTCTTCAAGTGATCAAACGCTTGCTGCTGCGATAAGCCAAGAGCGCGTATTGATGGAAAATCTTTCCGCGCTTGCGGACTTGCGGCTCGATACGTCGAATACACTCGTTCATGAGTTCCGATCGATAATAGCCGACCGGGTCGCACGTCGACCAGCCGACACGCTGTCGCTGCAGTTTTGTTCTTTCGGATACAAAAATGCTGTGCCAGCCGACGCAGACTTCGTATTCGATTTACGTTGCCTGCCGAATCCGTATTGGGACCCCACACTACGAGAATTAACCGGGAGGGATCCGGCCATTCAGAAATTTTTTCACGCCGAACCAAACGTCGAGAGGATGATAAACGATATCATCGATTTTCTTGATAAATGGATTGCTGCATTTGAGTCAGAAAACAGGAGTTACCTAACCGTTGCGCTGGGATGTACCGGCGGCAGACATCGATCCGTGTTTGTCGCGGAAAGAATAGCGGAACATTTTGCAGCCGGACGCCGAATTATGTTGATCCACCGAGATAGCTAACGTGATCTTAAACGTGACAGACTAACGCTGGCTGTGCTTACTCACGAAGTTGAAATCACGAATCGACTGGGCTTGCACGCGCGTGCAGCGGCAAAGTTCGTTCAAACGGCGGGTCGCTTCGAAAGCACTATCGAAGTTTCCCGAGGGTCAAAGAAGATCAACGGCAAAAGCATCATGGGGGTCATGATGCTTGCGGCCGCACAAGGGGCGGTTATCGAAATAAGCTCAGACGGGCCGGATGAGCAAGACGCGATCGACGCGCTAATTGCTTTAGTCGTGGACGGTTTCGGCGAGAATTAATGAGCTTTTCATTGCATGGCGTCGGTGTATCGAAAGGCATTGCGATTGGCAGGGCCCACATTATCGAACGTGCGGAACTCGACATTGTTGAGTATTCGATTTCCGACGAAGCGCTAGTGAGCGAAACTCGGCGTCTACGCGAAGCAGTCGCTCAGGCCAAGCTAGATTTACGTGCCGTCCGTGATGAAATTCCCGCAAAAACCGCTGTCGATATTGCGGCCTTTATCGACACACATTTGCTCATGCTTGAAGATGCAACATTCACAGTTGATACGGAACGAATCATCAAAGAACGTCTCTGTAATGCAGAGTGGGCGCTCAAACTGCAGCACGATGCACTCGCCCAGGCATTTGACGACATGGACGATGCCTATCTTCGTACGCGCAAAGACGACGTTGACAATGTTGTGTCGCGGATCCAGCGAATATTGCTCAATCACGCGCCGATTAAACTTGAGATTCAAGGCCATCGCCTGGAGGGAATGATCGTATTGGCTGACGAGCTCACGCCGTCTGATACCGTACTGATGAAGCGCAACGGGATTGCCGCATTCGCGACAGATTCCGGCGGTCCCACGTCACACATGTCGATACTTGCGCGCAGCCTCGGTATTCCCGGTATCGTTGGGGTACACGGTATTCGTAAATACGTTCGCGAAAACGAATTACTCATCATAGACGCAACCGAAGGCGTTGTGGTCGGTGACGCGGATCACGCAACCCTGGCTTTTTATCGCGATAAACAGGCTGAACGGGAGCGGCATCTCATAAGTCTTCACCGGCTCCGCGCTGCACCTGCCGTGACGCTAGATGGCTGTGCTGTTGACCTTCAAGCTAATGTCGACTTGCCAGAAGATTTCGTCGCGGCCCATGATGTTGGTGCAAGTGGGGTGGGCTTGTATCGCACCGAATTTCTTTACATGAATCGTTCGGACAGTCCGGATGAGCAAGAGCATTTCGAGTCCTATCGATCGTTAATCGAAGTATTAGATGGCTTACCCGTTACGATCCGCACATTGGATCTCGGCGCCGACAAAGCTTTCGCCAGAGAACCAGGGCGCCACGTTGCTACGAACCCGGCGCTAGGGCTACGCGCGATCCGCTTATCATTGCGCGAACCGTCACTGTATTGGCCGCAACTGCGTGCCATTGTTCGTGCGTCCGCACTCGGGCCGGTGAGATTACTGATCCCAATGTTGTCGACACTCGAAGAAGCTCGTCAAGTCGTTGCAAACGTTCGCGCTGTGCAAAGCGACTGCGCGAAAAATCACTTGGCGTTCGATGCGAATATGCCAATTGGCGGCATGATCGAAGTACCGGCGGCGGCTATTTGTGCGGATCAATTCGCACCGTACTTGGATTTTTTTTCGATTGGTACCAACGATCTCATCCAATATACGATTGCGATCGATCGGGTTAACGACGCGGTTAATTATTTGTATGACCCGCTGAATCTTGCTGTCCTACGGTTGATTGCAGGCACAATAGATGCTGCCGCAGCCGAGAAGATTCCGGTCGGAATGTGCGGCGAAATGGCCGGTGACATCCGCTACACTCGATTGTTATTAGGATTGGGTCTTCGCCAATTCAGCACGCACCCATCTCTCCTGCTCGAACTGAAAAATATCGTCAATATGACGGACGTGAGTAGCGTCGAAAAATCCGCGCGACTCGCCTTGGAAACTACTAACCCTGACGAACTGAAAACGCTACTCGCTACCTTAGTTTAAATACTGGTTTGGTGGCACGCCTAAGTCGGTGAATTTGTTACACTCTCCGTCGCTGGGTAATTAATAGAACCGCGCGTCCAGTATTCAATACCAGCCGGATCCGTGCTGCGCTCGTGCGTAATCAGTTGTTAAATGAATTAGATTCGATGTTCGTGCCATAGGCATCCCAGAGAGTTTTTGCGCGGATATTCGCCGCCGTCATCGCGTTAGGATCCAAGGTTCACGATGAACTATTCTGAACAGCATAGTCGCAATCAAGAACTCGTGCTGTCGATTCAGACTGCGCTCGAATCTAACGATCTTCTCACAGTTAGGAATCATTTAGCGGAGCTCCATCCGTCGGAGCTTGCCGATCTTCTTGAGTCGGTTCCAAGCGCAATACGAGATGAGCTTTGGGTTCATATCGAGTCTGAGGCGGAAGGCGACGTACTCGCCGAAGCAAACGACCGCGTTCGTGCAGCCTTACTTGAGAATATGCGCGCGGATGAAGTGGCCGCGGCTACCGCAAATCTGGATTCAGATGACGCGGCAGATATCCTACAAGATCTCCCTGAAGCGCGCGCCGCAGAAGTGTTGCGCTCCATGGATGAACTCAACCGAACACGCATCGCTCACGTTTTGTCGCACAGCGAGGATACCGCCGGCGGACTGATGAACGTCGATGTGTTGACGGTGCGCGCTGATGTAGAGGCCGACGTCGTGTTGCGATATTTGCGCTTGCTCGAGCGAATTCCTGACAAAACCGATAGTTTGATGGTCGTGGATCGCGAGAACATTTATCTCGGGATACTGTCTTTAGCGACGTTAGTATCGGCAGCGTCAGACAGCTACGTCGGTGATCTGATGACGATCGACGCACAAGGAATTTTGGTGTCAACGGACGCAGCAACCGTCGCACGAGTATTCGAACAACGCGATTTATTGTCGGCTGCCGTTGTAGATAGTAACGGCACTTTACTCGGCAGAATTACCGTAGATGACGTGATCGATGTGATTCGTGAGCAGAGCGAACATTCATTCATGTCGGCTGCTGGCCTTGATGAAGAAGAGGATATTTTTGCTCCAGTGCTGGTATCAACCCGACGACGGGCGACCTGGCTCGGAATTAACCTTGCCACCGCTTTACTGGCAGCCTGGGTGATCGGACGGTTCGAGGCCACGCTCGAACAATTTGTCGCGTTAGCGATCCTCATGCCGATCGTTGCGAGTATGGGAGGGATCGCAGGGAGTCAAACCTTGACTATCGTCATCCGAGGGCTCGCACTGGGGCACGTTGGCTCCGCGAACGCAAGGTTATTGTTGGTTCGTGAACTAGGTATCGGGATCCTCAATGGGCTTCTATGGGCTGTGGTCGTTGCCATCGTTGCTGGTACTTGGTTTGCTAATCCACTTCTTGGTCTGATCATCGGCGTAGCGATTATTATCAACCTGTTTGTCGCGGCATTTTCTGGCGCGGTCATTCCATTAGTATTGCGGCGCATGAATATTGATCCGGCGCTGGCCGGGAGTGTGGTTCTGACAACCGTTACCGACGTGGTCGGATTCGTTGCATTTTTGGGTCTCGCAACAGTCTTTCTTCTTTAACCTATCGCCCAATGGGGTGTGCAAATGTGCTACAGAATTTTCAATAATATGTGGTATCCTCAGCTTCGTATCCATAAATATTGTTGCTTAATTGCAACAAATCGAAACGTGGAAGCACTAGCTTCCAATCGGGGAAATCCGCGATGAATAAATTATTGAGATCGTTAGTGGTGTTAATCACGGCGACTTTTGCCGCTGGTTGTGCCAATCAAAACATCAAACCCGTTGAAGTAATTTGCCCAATTCTTGGTGCCGTTGCCGGCGCGGGTATTGCTGCCGGTGCCTTTGATTCGAACGACGAAGAAGTAGGAATTGCGGCCGGCGCGGCAGTTGGTGCCGGCCTCGCGTGGTTCCTCTGCAAAGATCGCTCTGAGCCAGCGCCACCACCAGTAGCGCGTCCGGCGCCACCACCGCCACCACCACCACCAGCCCCGCCAAAAGATAGCGACGGAGACGGCGTTATCGATGCGAACGATGAATGCCCAGGAACACCCGCGGGCGTGAAAGTAAACGCAGTTGGCTGTCCTGAAGTCGGCGAGAAGATCTTGAGTTTAGAGGGAGTTAACTTCGATACGAATAAGGCGACGATCAAGCCGGATTCAGAAGCAATTTTGAATAACGCGGTTCACGTCTTAATGGAAAACGCGAGCGTGCACGCGCGAGTCGAAGGCCATACGGATAGCCGCGGTTCGGACGCTTATAACCAACAGCTGTCACAACGCCGCGCAGAATCAGTTGTCGCGTACTTTGTAGCGCATGGTATCGATGCGGGTCGCTTATCACCTGTCGGCTTTGGTGAAAGTGCGCCAGTAGGACCGAATGATACAGCGGAAAATATGTATCGAAACCGTAGAGTGGATCTAGTCGTTACTGACAACTAGTCCACGCTAAGACACTCGGAAGATCCTAAGGCCCTCCTCGTGAGGGCCTTTTTTTTCGTTACGTGAGTTCATGAGATAAAGGTGGCAGGCATAATCGTGCGCCAGCGCCGTGATAACTCCGTGCATCCGCGTGTATCGTATTGGATGCTCAGCTCAACCTAGCGTGCTCGATTTTTTTGTTCTGGGTGGCGCTGGTGGCTGGGGTTGCAGAACTGCGCGCCTCTGCGCTGCGTTCATCGATACCTTACTGGTTTGCAGGCAGTCGCGAATTGCTAGAAGGCCTTGATGATTTTCGCAGTTTCCACGGGATTATTGCTGCTTTTAAACTCCACCGGCCGTCAGGCAAAAGAAACATGCTTAAATGACCTACACCCGGATAATCTTCACCAGCTTAAGATCACCCACTGCGGAACTCTCAGATTGTTGTATGCATCGCTCATTTTTGATTCCATGATGCCGTCGCCATCACGGTCGACAAAATAGTATGCTTTACCGACAATTGGGGTGATTTTGACCATATAGAGAAGGCCGTTGAGTCGGTATTCCTCAACGGTTGCGTCCTTTCGCTGGACGATCGTAATTTCCGGTTCCAATTCCTCATCGTGCTCGACATAATCCGGCGGCGGTAATGGCGCCGGCACCGCCTCGCTGGGCAGTTCCTCTAATCCCGGCGGATTCTGCGCGCCGACGGGTGCCGCGATTAGGACGAACGAGGAAACGGCGATGGCAAGGCTTTTGCGCAACATTTTTTTGTCTCGACAGTTAACTAATTGAACCAGCAGTGAGTATTTAGCATATCACCTCTACGAGACCAAATCTCCCGCACGGCAGGTTCAGCAATGGTTCGAGCGGACTCCATTATGACTAAACAAAAACGCGTACTCGTCGACGGCTCGTCTTACTTATATCGCGCGTTTCATGCGTTGCCGTCACTGACTAATTCGAAAAATTTCCCCACTGGCGCGATCCACGGCGTGATTTCCATGCTGCGGAATCTATACCAACAATACCAACCAGATTACTACGCGGTGGTCTTCGATCCGAAAGGAAAAACGCTCCGCGACGATTGGTACCCTGAGTACAAAGCGAACCGTCCGGCTATGCCTGACGAACTTCGGCTTCAAATCGGCCCAATTCACGACATCGTTCGCGCACTAGGTTATCCCTTAATCATGATAGATAAAGTCGAGGCCGACGACGTTATCGGTACTTTGGCTCGCGCTGCTGCCGAACAAAATATCGAAGTCATCATTTCGACTGGCGACAAAGATATGGCGCAACTAGTAACGGATAAAATCCGCCTCATCAACACCATGGATAATTCCGTTCTAGATATCGCTGGGGTCGTTGCCAAGTTCGGGGTGAGGCCGGATCAGATTATTGATTACCTAACGCTCATCGGGGACAAAGTGGACAATATCCCCGGGGTCGACAAAGTAGGACCGAAGACTGCCGTCAAATGGCTGGAACAGTACAACGATCTCGAAAATATTATTTCCCACGTGCACGAAATCCCTGGAAAGGTCGGCGGAAATTTACGCGAGAGCCTAGATAATCTGCCGCTTTCGAAACGCCTCGTGACGATTATTGACGACGTCGAACTAGGCCTAGCTCCTGACGATCTAAAACCCGACGAATGGAACAGGCCTAGACTCACGGAAATATTTCAGGACCTCGAATTCAACTCCTGGCTAAAACAATTAGACGACAGCGGAGAACCCGAACGTTCAACTCCACAAGATACGTCTGATTTTGATTACGAAACTATTTTTGATATTGACCGCCTCGATCACTGGATTGGCTCGCTTAGAGAAGCAGAATATTTCGCTTTTGATACCGAGACCACGAGCCTGGACTACATGGCCGCAGAAGTGGTTGGCTTATCCTTCTCGGTTGCTCCTGGACGGGCTGCTTACGTGCCGGTGGCGCATACCTATGCTGGCGCGCCTGCGCAACTCGATCGCGATTTGGTATTAGAAAAATTGCGCCCCTTACTTGAAGATTCCGCCAAATCGAAGCTTGGACATCATCTTAAATATGACCGAAACGTATTACTAAATCACGGTATAACGCTCAACGGTATCGCCTTCGATACGATGCTTGAATCCTATGTTTTAAATAGTGTCAGTTCTCGACACGATCTCGATACCCTCGTGCTAAAACATTTGGGTCGTAAAACAATTCATTTTGAGGACGTCGCCGGTAAAGGTGCAAAACAAATCGGCTTCAATGAAGTCTCTATCGAGCAGGCGACTCCCTACGCCGCTGAGGACGCGGAAGCGTGCCTTTGCCTACATCGTAAATTGATCGCGGAACTAGGCGCCGATGAGCGTCTGTTGCGCGTGTTTGAGGATATTGAAAAACCGCTGATCCCAGTTCTTTCACGGATCGAGCGCACCGGTGTCCTCATTGATGCTGACATGCTGGCAGCCCAAAGTAGCGAAATCGAACAGCGTCTAAATGAACTCGAAGCCCAAGCGCACAACGAGGCGGGCGAAGTGTTTAACATCGGATCGCCGAAGCAGATCCAGACAATATTGTTCGATAAACTTGGTTTGCCGGTAAAGGCGAAAACCCCGAAAGGACAACCGTCGACAGCAGAGAATGTATTGGCCGAACTCGCAGAAGATTACCCGCTACCGAAACTCATCCTCGAACATCGCGGATTAAGCAAACTTAAATCAACTTACACCGATAAGTTGCCGCTCGAAATCTCGCCGTCCACTGGTCGCGTACATACTAGCTACCATCAGGCGGTCGCAGCGACCGGCCGATTGTCTTCCTCCGACCCAAACTTACAGAACATCCCGATCAGAAGCGCCGAAGGACGCCGCATCCGTCAGGCATTCATCGCACCGCCCGGTCGCCTGTTAATGGCTGCGGACTACTCGCAAATCGAGCTCCGCATCATGGCGCATCTATCCCGCGACGAGCGGCTGCTCGAGGCTTTTCGAACCGGTTCTGATGTTCACCGTGCGACGGCCGCCGAGATATTCGGGATCACCCTCGACACCGTAAGCGACGAGCAACGTCGAGCTGCGAAAGCGGTAAATTTCGGATTAATCTACGGGATGTCCGCGTTTGGATTAGGCCGACAGCTGGGCATAGACCGAGGCTCTGCTCAGGAATATGTCGATCTCTATTTTGCTCGCTACCCTGGGGTCCGAGTGTTCATGGACGAGACTAAAGAGCTTGCGCGCGAACGCGGCTTCGTTGAAACCGTGTACGGTCGTCGCCTGTATTTGCCTGAAATTAATGCACGTAATGCCCAGCGTCGGCAATATGCTGAACGTACGGCAATTAATGCACCCATGCAGGGAACCGCAGCCGACATAATTAAACGGGCCATGATCGCTGTTGATCGGTGGATTGAAGACGAACGCGCGCCAGCCACTTTAATTATGCAGGTGCATGACGAGCTTGTGCTTGAAGTCGACATGGATGCGCTTGATATGGTGACAAGCCGAGTCCGCGACCTCATGGTAGCAGCAGCGGATTTAAGCATCCCACTGGTCGTCGATACTGGTTTCGGCGCTAATTGGGACGAGGCCCACTAATCAGCAAGATTTATAACGATTGAAGTTTAGCGATTCGATTAGGCATTGCCTGGGTTTATTGTGGTAATATCGCGTCTCGAAATTCCCAGAACTGAACCGCTGTCAACCGCCGAACTGCTATCGCAAATATCCGAGTAAGCAAAAAGTTTTAGCGTCATGTTGATAATCCCCGCCATCGATATCAAAGCCGGTAAATGCGTTCGTCTAAAACAAGGACGAATGGCCGATGAGACGATTTACTCCGACGATCCATTGGCCGTTGCTGCCCGTTGGGTAGAGGCAGGCGCACGACGCTTGCATATCGTCGACCTCGACGGTGCCGTCAAAGGCACGCCCGTTAATTCTGATGTCATTCACCGCATCGCAGAACGTTTCCCTGACGTGCCCATCCAAGTTGGCGGCGGCATCCGTGATGAAGATAGTATCCAAACTTATCTTGATGCCGGGGTGCGTTACGTCATTCTTGGAACAAAGGCGGTAACTGCACCGCACTTCGTTTCTGACGTCGCACTAGAATTCCCCGGCCATATTCTCGTTGGTCTGGACGTTAGAGAAGGCAAAGTTGCAATCGAAGGCTGGTCAAAATTATCGCGCCACGATGCAGTTGATTTGGCGCAAAAATTCGAGGAGGACGGTGTCGCCGCGATTGTTTTCACCGACATCAACCGCGACGGCATGATGGATGGCTTGAATATCGGCGCAACCGTTGCGTTTGCAAGGGAGCTCGCGATCCCCGTTATTGCCTCTGGCGGGGTCACTAATTTAGACGATATTCGGTCGCTGTGCGCGGCCGAAGAGGATGGTGTGACAGCCGCCATTACCGGCCGCGCTATCTACGAAGGGACGATCGATTTAGCCGAAGCTCAAGCGCTCGCAGATCAACTTAACCCATCCACTTCGGACTGATGGCCCTCGCAAAGCGGGTCATTCCTTGCCTTGATGTGGATGCAGGGCGAGTTGTCAAAGGCGTGCGATTTGTCGACATCAAGGACGCAGGCGATCCGGTAGAAGTTGCCAAGCGCTACAACGAGCAAGGCGCAGACGAAATTACCTTTCTTGATATCACTGCCAGCCATGAACGCCGCGACACCATGAAAAGCGTGGTCGAGCAAGTCGCTAGTCAAGTTTTCATCCCCTTGACGGTTGGCGGCGGCGTCCGGACTATCGATGATGTTCGCGGGTTGTTAATGGCTGGTGCCGACAAGGTCTCAATCAATACCGCGGTGGTGCACAATCCGGAGTTTGTTAGGCAGGCCGCGACCAAATTTGGTTCGCAGTGTATTGTCGTGGCCGTCGACGCACGCTGCGTCCAACTTGAGCCGCGCCGTTGGGAGATTTTCACGCACGGTGGTCGCAACGCAACAGGCATCGATGCCCTCCAATGGTGCGCGCGGATGGCGGAACTCGGGGCTGGCGAAATACTTTTAACGAGTATGGACCGTGACGGTACTAGAGATGGTTTCGATCTCGAACTGACTCGGGCCGTTGCCGATTTGATACCGATCCCGGTTATTGCATCCGGTGGCGTTGGAAGCCTGGAGCATCTTACTTCTGGAATTCGGGAGGGGCACGCAGACGCGGTGCTCGCCGCAAGCATTTTCCATTTCGCACAGTACACCGTCGGCCAAGCTAAAACGCATATGAGAAACAACGGGATTGAAGTGCGTCTATGAGTTGGACCGAAGAAATTAAGTGGAACAGCGACGGTCTTGTTCCTGCCATAGCGCAAGCCCATGACAGCGGACGATTGTTAACGCTAGCCTGGATGAATCGCGACGCATTAATTGCGACGGTCGCGGAGAACCGCGCTGTCTATTGGTCGCGTTCGCGCCAAAAACTGTGGCGCAAAGGCGAACAATCAGGGCATATCCAGCAGCTAAAGGAAATCCGCCTAGACTGCGACGCGGACGCAATCTTGCTTTCAATAGAGCAAGTTGGCGGCATTGCGTGCCATACTGGGCGGGCGAGCTGTTTCTATCGCGTTTACGCCGACGGATGTTGGGTAAACGCAGATCCAATTATTAAGGATCCGGACGATATTTACGGTCGGTCGTTGTAAATCTTTGAGCTAACGCATCATGTCGGCTGAAATTATTAATGAACTTTGCCGGATTCTGCAGGAACGAAAGGATGCGGACTCAGCGAACTCATACGTGGCCGGTTTGTACGCGAAAGGTACTGATCACATACTGAAAAAGGTTGGCGAGGAGGCAGCGGAACTCTTGATCGCGGGAAAAGGCGGCGATCAAAATGAAATAATCCACGAAACCGCGGACCTTTGGTTTCATTTGTTAGTCTTATTAATTCACTGCAACGTTAGTCCCGAACAAATATTCTCGGAACTAGAGCGCCGATTCGGACAATCGGGGCTTGAGGAAAAGGCTTCGCGTCAGTGACAATAGACGTTTGTTCGAACGGTTGCGCCCTTGGAGGCTTACCATGTCATTCGGAATAAAAGAACTCATTGTAATATTAGTCATCGTGATGCTGGTCTTCGGTACGAAGAAAATTCGTGGTGTTGGCACTGATGTCGGTGGATGGATCCGCGATTTCAAAAAGGCGTTAAAGGAAGGTGAACAGAACACCGACGACGTCGCGGAAACCAATAACGTTGGTCGCGTGATCGATGCGGAATCAAGTTCAGTAAAGAAAGAAAACGCGTAGCCTGTCAGTGTTTGATATCGGTTTTTGGGAATTCGCGCTGATCGGAGTCGTAGCCCTCGTCGTCGTCGGCCCTGATCGATTGCCAGAAATGGTGCGCACCGTCGGACAGCTTATCGGGCGTGCGAAACGCACGATGCGCGAACTAAAATACGACCTCGAACGTAGCGCGGAATTCGAAGAAATCGGCCGTCTAAAAAAGGATTTCTCAAACAAGAGCTCAGACGACATCACAGGCTCAATTAGCAAATCAATTGATATCGATGATCAGATTAAACTAGACGAAAAGACCGATAGCTAGTTGATTTCTGTATGGCTGACGAGGATGAAATTGACGAAATTATTGACGATGACGATGGCCTAGATCGCACTGAACAAAGTTTCGTTTCCCATCTGAAAGAACTCCGTCGGCGCATCATGGCGACGCTTTTATGCGTGCTGCTGATGTTATTGGCGCTGATGCCATTTTCCAACGATTTGTACTTGTGGCTTGCCGAGCCACTGCTTCACCACATGGCGGATACGGGCGCAACGATGATTGCGACAGACGTTGCTTCGCCGTTTCTCGCTCCATTCAAACTGACTTTGTTCGTGGCGATTTTCCTATCGGCCCCCTATATTTTCTATCAAGCGTGGGCGTTCATCGCGCCTGGTTTGTATAAAAACGAGCAGAACTTAGCACTACCGATCTTAGTTTCGAGCACGCTACTGTTTTATTTCGGTATAGCGTTCGCCTACTACATCGTCTTTCCGTTGATGTTTGGCTTCTTCAGTGCGACTGCGCCAAAAGGGGTGACCGTCATGACCGACATCAGCAAGTATCTCGATTTCGTCCTCAAATTATTTTTTGCGTTTGGCGCTTCGTTTGAGGTGCCCGTTGCGACTTATTTAGCGGTGCGCTCTGGGATCACAACGCGCGACGCCTTAGCGGCGAAACGCCCGTATGTGATCGTCGGTTCATTTGTCCTTGGGATGTTGCTCACACCCCCTGATGTCATATCACAAATCTTGCTGGCTGTGCCCATTTGGTTACTCTTCGAAATTGGTTTGGTATTTTGCGGGATGCATATCCCAGTAGATGACGAAGAGACCTCGGCGGACGACGACGAGCCTGCCGCAAAGTCATCGTCGGATAAGACCTAGTTCTCTAAACCAGCTGCTCTACGCCCCTGTCACCACTCACTATCAGGATATCGGCTCGACGCCTTGCGAATAGACCGTTAGTCACGACGCCAGGGATTTGATTGATCAGACCTTCTAATTGCGTCGGCTCGTCAATTTCGAGGCCGATAACATCGATAATTTGATTCCCATTGTCTGTGGTATACCCGTGGCGTAGCTCGGGTTGTCCGCCGAGTTTCACCATCTCGCGTGCGACAAAACTTCGTGCCATTGGGATAACTTCAACCGGTAACGGAAAACCGCCTAGCTTGGCGACGATTTTTGAATCATCGACCATGCAGATGAACCGTCGACTCGCTTGTGCAACAATTTTCTCGCGGGTCAACGCACCGCCCCCGCCTTTTATTAAATGGCGGTCGCGAGTAGCCTCGTCAGCGCCGTCGATATAGGTCGAAATCTCGCCAACCCCATTGAGTTCGAACACCGCGATTCCGTTCGCTTTTAACCGCTGCGCCGACGCTTGTGAACTCGCCACGGCGCCTTCTATACGATGTTTGTACTGTCCGAGCAGGTCGATGAAATAGTCTGCTGTACTTCCTGTGCCAATACCGAGGATACCTTCAAGTTCTGTAAGCTCGAGCGCGGCTTTGGCCGCTGCCAATTTCTTTGCGTTTTGATCCATGCTTTTATCCGTGCGGTGTGGTCGCGTTTCAGCCCCCGCTAAGGGCGCTAAATGTTATCTTATGCGGATGATAAACGATTATTTAAAAATGATATTGAAGGCGCCCGTCTACGACATAGCGCGGGAAACGCCGCTTGATAAAGCGCCTGAATTAAGTCGCCGCCTAAATAACAACGTTTGGTTGAAGCGCGAAGATACACAAGCAGTCTTTTCTTACAAGATTCGTGGCGCTTACAACATGATGGTGAAACTTTCCGTGGTGGAAAGGCAACGCGGCGTTATCACGGCTTCTGCTGGCAACCACGCTCAAGGTGTGGCGATGGCGGCAGCGCAACTCGATATCCGCGCAACCATTGTCATGCCTAAAACGACTCCCGAAATCAAAGTGACCGCGGTGCGGCGTCTTGGCGCCGACACCGTATTGCATGGAAATACCTACGACGATGCGAGTGAGTACGCACTCGGTCTCGCGACCACGTCGGGTGCGACCTACGTCCCGCCCTACGATCACCCGGATATTATTGCCGGGCAGGGCACGGTTGGGATGGAGATCCTACGCCAACATGTAGGCCAAATTAACGCCATATTCGTCCCGGTCGGTGGCGGCGGTTTAATTGCCGGGATCGGGGCATATATAAAAGCCCTGGATCCGACGATCAAGATCATTGGAGTCGAGGCCGATGATGCGGCGAGCATGAAAGCCGCACTCGCAGCGGGTAAACGAGTGCGTTTGAGCCACGTCGGCATCTTCGCCGATGGCGCAGCTGTTCGCCAGGTAGGCGTAGAAACATTTAGAATCGCGCAAGTTTGCGTCGATGAGATGCTTACTGTCACGATTGATGAAATCTGTGCAGCCGTAAAAGATACCTTTGAGGACACGCGCGCTATCGCGGAGCCAGCCGGCGCCCTTGCGCTTGCTGGTCTAAAGCAATGGGTAAAGCGCGAAGCCGCGACGGACCAGAATCTCGTCGCAATATTTAGCGGCGCCAACGTAAACTTCGATCGTTTGCGTCATATTGCCGAACTCGCCGCACTCGGCGAACAACGTGAAGCGATCATCGCCACCACGATCCCTGAACGGCCAGGGAGCTTCCGAAATTTTTGCCACGCGATCGGGCCGCGCGCAATCACAGAATTTAATTATCGCTACGCTCATAACGATAAAGCCGTCGTGTTCGCGGGTATTCAATTGCGCCACGGCGACGGCGAAAAAGAAACCTTGTTGGCCAATTTGGCCGAAAAAGGCTTCGAGGTGGTCGACATCTCAGCGAATGAGCTAGCGAAAATGCATGTCCGTTATATGGTCGGGGGGCGCGCGGACGGAATCGACAACGAACGAATATTGCGCTTCGAATTCCCGGAGCGACCCGGCGCGCTGCTCCATTTCCTTACCCAAATCGGAGAACGTTGGAATATCAGTTTGTTTCACTACCGCAATCACGGGGCTGCCTACGGCCGAGTGTTGCTTGGAATTCAAATCCCACCCACGCACGAGGCAGAATTTCAGGCATTTCTAGCGGATTTGAACATGGTGTTCGTTGAAGAGCACAATAACCCTGCGTACAAATTGTTTTTGGGTTGATGAACTGTGGCAAGTAAAGCGAACGACGACTCAATGAACGAGGGGGCGGCACTCGTTGATACGATGCGCTATTTGGAAAGTGTCGGCCTGAATCGAGGAAAAGCCGGAAACGTGAGTCGACGTTACGGCGATCATCATTACCAGATCACGCCGAGCGGTATCGCACCCTTCGATTTAACGTCTGCTTCAATGGTCGTATTGAGCCTCGATGAAAAGCCCGCGCCAGTCGGTGCGATCCCTTCTTCGGAATGGCGCATGCATCAGGATATTTATTTAGCGCGACCGGATGTCGGTGCAATCGCCCATACCCACTCCAATTATGCAACCGCACTGGCCTGCGTCGGTCGATCAATTCCTGCTTTTCACTACATGGTAGCGGTGGCTGGTGGCGACTCGATTCGCTGTGCGCCGTACGCTACATTTGGAACGCAAGCACTGTCTAACCACGCCGTCAGTGCCCTCGAAAACCGTCAAGCATGCTTGTTAGCAAACCACGGTGTCGTCGCCGTAGGCGCGAATCCGCTAAGTGCAGCTAAACTAGCACTCGAAGTTGAACAATTAGCGCGCCAGTACTGTATTGCGTTACAGCTAGGAGAGCCGGTGATACTAAGCGACGCGCAAATGCGCGAGGTAATGGAAAAATTCAAAACTTATGGGCAACGAGTTGAATAGCCCGCTTGATGAATTCCAGGGTCGGCCGAGTTTTCATCTCGCGTTTCCGGTTCGTGATCTCGATGAGACACGGGCGTTCTACGTCGACGTTCTTGGCTGCAAAGTTGGCCGATCAAGTAACACCTGGATCGATCTAAATTTCTTTGGTTTTCAGATCACTGCGCACTTAGCGAATGAGACGGCGCAATTTTCTAATTCGGTCGATGCGCACGACATTCCAGTACCGCACTTTGGTTTAATCATGGATTGGGACGATTGGCATCGAGCCGTCGATCACATGGCCTATATAGGAGTTGAATTTCGCGTCCAGCCGCACGTACGGTTCAAAGGTGAGGTGGGCGAACAGGCGACATTCTTTTTAGCTGACCCGAGTGGTAACTGTTTGGAGTTCAAAGCGTTCAAACGCCCTGGGGATGTGTTTGCCAGTTAACGCTTACACGACGCACGATTAGAAAAACATCTGTTTCAACATCTCTCCTGGGTCCGGTGCACGCATAAACGCTTCTCCAACTAAGAAAGCGTTGACGCCGTGGCTGCGTAGTTTCTCAACATCCGCTGCACTATGAATGCCTGATTCTGTAACGACAATTCGATCGTCGGGAACATCGGCAAGTAATCCGATAGTCGTATCTATATTCGTGACGAAACGACGTAAGTCTCGATTATTAATTCCGATCAATCGCAGACGCAAACGTAGCGCCCGTTCGAGTTCGGCCCGGTCGTGAACTTCGATCAATGCGTCCATGCCCAATACGGACGCAAGCTGAGCCAGCTCTTCGAGTGCTGTGTCGTCAAGGCATGCAACGATCAAAAGAATACAGTCTGCGCCTAATGCGCGAGCTTCATACACTTGATAGTGATCGATGATAAAGTCCTTGCGAATAATCGGTAACGCACATGCGCTGCGCGCGGCGACTAGGTGATCATCACTGCCTTGGAAATAATGCTGGTCGGTGAGAACGGATAAGCATGACGCACCACCGTGCTCATAACTTTGCGCAATTTTGGCAGGATCGTAGTTCTCTCGAATAAGGCCTTTGCTGGGTGAGGCCTTTTTGCACTCGGCTATCACGGCAGGTAGTCCTTGTTCGATTCGCTGTAGAAGTGCCCCCGTAAAATCGCGGACCGGCGGCGCGTGTGACGCGCGTTCTTGTATTTTGCCCAACGGGACGTCCGCGCGACGGCCATTCACTTCCTCACGCTTATGACGAACTATCTCGTCGAGAATATTGGTTGATGCATTCGAACTCGTCACATCGTTTCCCATCAGTTTATTGATTGGCTGCTTGTTGGCTAAACTCGATGAATTGTCTAAAGCGGATATCCGCAGAGCCGTCGCGTATTAGTTTATCTGCCAGCTCAATGCCGGCCGATAAATCGGGAGCGATGTCACACAATTCGATTGCCGCGCCGGCGTTCAAACAAACGATATCCCGCGCCGGCCCTGGTTCATTGTGAAATATTCCAGAGATAATTTCGAGACTATGCGCTGCGTCGCGGGCGACAATTGTAGAGATAGGCTGTAAGTGAAAACCGAAGCTCGTGGGATCAATTTCGAACCATTCAATTTCGCCGCCGCGAAGCGCCGCAACGGTGGTTTTTGACCCAATACTAATTTCGTCAAGACCGTCATCCGCGTTCACCACAAATGCCCGCGTCGCGCCAAGTTTGGCTAGCGCTTCGATGACGATTCTCTGCCAACGTCGGTTAAATACGCCAACCAACTGTCGATCGGCGCCCGCCGGATTCGTTAGCGGTCCAAGCACGTTAAACAGTGTACGGATGCCTATCTCGCGGCGCGGGCCGGCCGCGAATCGAGTAGCGCCGTGATGCGCAGGCGCGAACATAAATCCGACTCCGGTTTCCTCTATCGAGCGAGCGACATCATCAGGTGCTAGTTCTATACACGCGCCGGCTCGTTCCAACACGTCGGCCGAACCGCAAGACCCTGACACCGAGCGGTTACCATGTTTCGCAACATAGCCACCTGCAGCGGCCACCACAAAGGCACTCGCAGTAGAAATATTAAACGTATGAGCAGCGTCGCCGCCCGTACCGCACGTGTCGATTAGCGGTCTTCTAGACACGTTAACCCGCACTGCCAATTCGCGCATTACTGTTGCAGCCGCGGTAAGCTCGTCGAGCGTTTCGCCCTTCATACTGAGTGCGACCAATAAGCCCGCAATTTGCGCTGGTGTCGCCCCACCAGACATGATGGTGCGCATGACTTCAAGCATATCGCCGTAATCGATATCTTTACCGCCTACGGCGCGAGTGATTGCTTCGGGTAATTTCATTGCAATGAAACCAATTTAGTGAGTTGCCTCAGCAATTGAAAAGAAGTTTTCCAGTAGCGCATGACCGCCTTCAGTCAAAATCGATTCCGGGTGGAATTGCACGCTGAACAGCGGTAGGGTTCTGTGTCTCAAACCCATGATTTCATCAATTTCGCCGTCGTCTAATTCGGTCCAGGCGGTTATCTCCAGGCTTTGCGGTAAGGAATCTCGTTCCACGACCAATGAATGATAACGTGTTGCTACAAACGGCTGGTTGAGCCCGGCGAAGATGTCGTGGCCCAAGTGCTGGATCTGGGATGTTTTGCCGTGCATCACTTTTCGTGCGTGAACGATACGACCTCCCAACGCTTGTGCGATGCTTTGGTGTCCGAGACACACACCGAGGATGGGAATTTCCGCGCCGAGTTCTGTGACCACCTGCATGGAAATTCCGGCCTCGTTCGGGGTGCACGGACCGGGCGAAATAATGATCGCCTCTGGGCGCATTGTGCGAATCGCAGAGACGGTAATCGAGTCGTTGCGTACCACTTCGACAAGCTTTCCGAGTTCGCCACAATATTGCACGAGGTTATAGGTAAACGAGTCGTAGTTGTCGATCATCAAAATCATAAACGCAGTTTTATGCTTAAGTCCTTCGGAAAATCATTCGGCGATGATGTCGACGATTTGATCGATCGAATCGACGATTGCATCTGGTCCGAGAGCGAGCAATTCAGATCTGCTCCCGTAGCCATAGCTTACCGAGATGACCTGCATGTTGGCGCGGCGCGCGGCTTCGATATCTGTCACCGTATCGCCAACCATTGTGCAACACTCGGGCGCGATGTCGAACCATTTGGCGGCATGTAGGAGTTGGTCCGGCGCTGGCTTTTTCTTCTCTAAGGAGTCGCCGCTTAAGGTTATCGAGAAAAATTCGCTAAGACCGATTTGCGCTAGCAAGGGTTCGGTGAACCGCGCAGGTTTGTTGGTCACACAAGCAAGTCGATAGCCACAGTTTTTTAGCTCGGTTAAGGTCGATGTGACCTGCGGATAAACCGCAGATTTGGCACAAACGTTAGTGGAATAGTGATCAAAAAAACTCCTACTCGCACGATCAAATAACTTCTCGTCTGCGATCCCATCAAAGCTATTTGTCAGGCAACGATGGACTAGGCGCCCCGCCCCGTTACCAATGTAACTCGTCATTGCGGCAACGCTTGGAACATCAATATTTACCAGGGTAAGCGCAAACGTGATACTCGCGACGAGGTCAGGAGCGCTATCAACCAGAGTTCCATCGAGATCGAATATCACGAGAGCACCGTTGGGTTCGGGATTCATGACCCGGTGTGCTTTTCGATTTCCGACCTCATGGCCGAAATGGTTTGGGCGTAATCCTCCTGTCCAAATATGGCCGATCCGGCAACAAATGTATCTGCACCAGCCGCGGCGATTTCGCCAATGTTATCGATTTTGACTCCGCCATCAATTTCGAGGCGGATCGGATAGCCGGAGCGATCGATAATGGCTCTTGCTAGGCGCAACTTATCGAGAGCCGTTCGAATAAATGATTGACCGCCATAGCCTGGGTTGACGGACATGATCAATACCATATCGATCTTATCCAGCACATAGTCGAGGTAGTCGAGCGGGGTCGCAGGATTGAATACGAGGCCGCCTTTGCAGCCATTTTCGCGAATCAATTGCAAAGAGCGATCGACATGCTCGCTCGCCTCAGGATGAAACGTAATGTAGGTCGCACCGGCTTCGACGAAATCACCAATCAGTCGGTCGACGGGCTTGACCATTAAGTGAACGTCGATGTCTGCCACTATTCCGTAGTTGCGCAGCGCTTTGCAAACCATTGGCCCGACGGTCAAATTCGGCACATAGTGGTTGTCCATGACGTCGAAATGTATGAGTTCCGCGCCCGCGTTAATCACCGCATCGACTTCGGTCCCGAGACGCGCGAAATCAGCGGCTAGTATGGATGGCGCGATCACGTTGCTCTGTTTCATGAAAGTTTGACTTTAATATAGGCCTGTATTCCGGCCGGGGACTCTACCGCATCACACTCAGATCTGCACGTTCGGTTACGGATATTTGTCGTTCGGGAAGGGGTTGAAACGGGCGAGTACCAGGACACCTGCATCAATCGCGATCTCCCCGGCACCCTGGATAATACAGCTACGGTTAGGTGCGGTGCTGCCGATACACGGTTTAATGAAGTTGTATCTCGCTCACCTAGATTGTTTAGCGCGGTTTGTCGTCTACATGGCGTTATTGTTCCCGTTGACACCAGCGCACGCGGCCTCGAATTCTCAAGCGGGTGCCGCAGCGCCAGAACTGAACCAGGATCCGGCAACACCAGTCGAGAAGAAGGCACGGAATATTACCGAACAAGTGATTGCCAGCCGCAGCCTTGTCCAATACGAGATGATACTGAAGGGGGGACGTGTTTCTAACACGAGATGATACCGAAATAG
>JAQCEL010000032.1 GCA_027618655.1 Pseudomonadota bacterium
GCCGGAAGCCGACGAAAAAATATTGCCGCCACTGGAAGAAGGGCAGCTCGTTGACCTAAAAGAAATCCGCGCGGATCAACACTTTACCGAGCCCCCGCCACGCTTTTCTGAAGCGAGTCTTGTCAAGACTCTGGAAGAATATGGCATCGGTCGGCCATCGACTTATGCGTCGATAATTTCTACATTAGTTCAGCGCGAATATGTTGAGCTTGAATCCAAGCGATTTTATCCGACCGACATTGGGCGGCTCGTCAATACGTTTTTGACTAATCATTTCGGCGGATACGTCGATTACGAGTTTACTGCCCGCCTCGAAGATGATCTCGACGCCGTTTCGCGGGGCGAAAAAGACTGGGTTCCGTTGTTAAAGGAATTTTGGGATCCTTTTCATGCGACCGTGATCGATAAAGACGCGAACGTGTCACGTCAAGAGGCGAACCAAGCACGACAACTGGGTACCGATCCAAAAACGGGTAAGCCGGTTTCCGCACGAATGGGCCGCTATGGGCCGTATGTGATCATCGGAACTGCAGAAGATGAAGAAAAACCACAGTTTTACGGATTGCGTCCGGGACAGCGTTTGGATTCGATCACATTAGAGGAATCACTCGAACTCACTAAGTTGCCGCGTGAACTAGGGGAGTCCCCTGATGGGTTGGCAATTTCAACGAACGTAGGTCGATTCGGACCCTATGTAAAATATGGAACGAAGTTTGCCTCGCTGAAAAAAGAAGATGATCCGTACACTGTAACGCTCCAACGGGCTTTGGAAATCGTCGAAGAGAAAAAAACCGCAGACGCAGAGCGCGAAATCAGAATCTTTGAAGAGCAAAATATAAAGGTTCTTAAAGGTCGTTACGGTCCGTATGTCACTGATGGCAAAAAGAATGCGCGTATTCCAAAAGAAACGGAGCCTGCATCGTTGACGTTAGAGGAATGTGTCGAGTTGCTAGCTAGCGCTAAAACGCGGCCAAAGCGCAAAAAGGCGACAAGGAAGAAGCGTACAGATGATTAGTAATCGCGCTCTGACGGCTGGCGGAGCCGTTCGCAGGTTGATATAAGTTTTTGATAGTCGCCGACGGACTGCCAGAGTACATTCGGCTAAAAGGACGCAGAACTGCGCCCGTAGGCCCGACGTGTACGAGGTAAAATAGTCTGCCAGTCAAGGTATTTGCGTGCTCGACACGGCCCATTCATCCGACGGAAGGCGTGTTTGGCCTCGCTCGTTCAGCCTTTGGCCAGGATACGTGACGTCGAGTGTCTGAATTGAGCATGCGCGATTCAGAATTAGAATAAATAGTTTATGGTTGTCGCTGCGCATTTCGGGTTTGCCCTTAAGGTGACTTGTGACGAGCGTCATCGAAAGTAAAGAAATGGCCGAACCCCGGGGACTTGCATCCTCCCCGTGTCTCGAACCGCGCCCAAACGAATGCTAGGTGACCCAAGTACCACAGCGATACCACCCACCCGCATCGAGCAACTCGGGCGCTTGTGCCGTTCTGCGCGACCACGACGGTAAAATAACGGGAACCTGCCTAATCGTGCCCAGCATTCAGGCTGTCTCGGGCGCGGCGTTATTTCGGGCTAAAGTCGATGGCTATCATTCTGGTCGAGTAGCGAAAGCTGCGAAGCTAAGTACGATTCGCGCGTTCGAGACGGAGAATGTTGCTCGCGCGTAACAATAATCTTGACATAACCCTCGAAAATTCCGACAATTTCCGGCTAACGTTTTGGAGGGGTACCCAAGCGGTCAACGGGAGCAGACTGTAAATCTGCCGGCTCAGCCTTCGTAGGTTCGAATCCTACCCCCTCCACCATGAGGCGAAAGGGGTGTTTGGTCGCACCACGATGATTGGGAAGTTCCATCCGGCGCCGGTTGATGGCGGATGTTTGTAAGCGGATTTTCGGGGTGATAGGAGCGCAAAAAGGAGCTAGCCGCGAGAGCGAACACATGCGGGTGTAGTTCAATGGTAGAACCTCAGCCTTCCAAGCTGATGGTGTGGGTTCGATCCCCATCACCCGCTCCAAATTGAGTGGCAAAGTTAAAAACCTGAAATCGTGCGACGTAAGGTGGGAGCCGGATTTCTGCCTTTTCGACTACTTCGGCAGATCGCTCGATTACGGTTTTCAACTTCATCACTGATTCGCCCATATAGCTCAGTCGGTAGAGCACTTCCTTGGTAAGGAAGAGGTCACCGGTTCAAATCCGGTTATGGGCTCCAAAGTTTAAATACTCAGGCGGCCGCGAATGTAGCGGACAAGAAGTGTAGTAAATCCTTAGAATTACGGGGGCGAAATGGCGAAGTCGAAATTTGAAAGAACGAAGCCGCACGTGAACGTAGGCACGATCGGTCACGTAGATCATGGAAAGACGACGTTGACGGCGGCGTTGACTTTCATATCGGCGGCGAAGTATGGCGGCGAGACGAAAGCGTACGATCAGATCGACAACGCCCCTGAAGAACGCGCGCGCGGCATTACGATAGCGACAGCGCACGTGGAATATGAAAGCGATGCGCGCCACTACGCGCACGTCGATTGCCCGGGCCACGCGGACTACGTGAAGAACATGATCACGGGTGCGGCGCAGATGGACGGAGCGATTTTGGTGTGCAGTGCGGCGGACGGCCCGATGCCGCAGACGCGTGAGCACATTCTGTTGGCGCGGCAAGTGGGCGTACCGTACATCGTGGTTTTTCTGAACAAAGCCGACATGGTTGACGATGCAGAATTGTTAGAATTGGTAGAGATGGAAGTGCGCGAGCTGTTGGACTTGTACAAGTTCCCTGGCGACGACACGCCGGTGATCATCGGCAGCGCGTTGAAAGCGTTAGAAGGCGACGAGAGTGAGATTGGTAAGCCCGCGATTGAGCGACTGGTGGCGGCGATGGATAGTTACATCCCGGAGCCGGAGCGCCCGGTAGATCAACCGTTCTTACTGCCGATTGAAGATGTGTTTTCGATTGCAGGTCGCGGGACGGTGGTGACGGGTCGCATAGAGCGAGGGATCGTGCACATCGGAGACGAAATAGAAATCGTCGGGATCCGCGACACGGTGAAGACGACGTGTACGGGTGTCGAGATGTTCCGCAAGCTGTTGGACGAAGGTCGGGCGGGTGACAACGTCGGGGTCCTGTTGCGGGGGACGAAGCGTGAGGACGTAGAACGTGGTCAAGTGTTGTGCAAGCCGAGTTCGGTAAACCCGCATACGCATTTCGAAGCTGAAGTGTATGTATTGTCAAAAGAGGAAGGGGGTCGTCACACGCCATTTTTCAACAATTACCGGCCGCAATTTTACTTCCGTACGACGGACGTGACGGGGGCGGTTCAATTGCCGGAAGGTGTCGAGATGGTGATGCCGGGAGACAACGTGAAGGTTGAAGTCAAGTTGATCAACCCTATCGCGATGGAAGAAGGCTTACGATTCGCAATCCGAGAAGGCGGCCGCACGGTAGGTGCGGGTGTCGTTTCGAAGATCATTGCGTAATTCGTTAGTTTGCATCGCGCCGAGCATCAAATAGTTTGATCACTAGCTCAGCGTCCACGCAGTCAAATATAAAAGCGAAGCTCAGAAATGGACCAACAGGTAATAAGAATTCGGCTAAAAGCGTTCGACCATCGACTGATCGATCAATCGACTCGAGAAATCGTCGAAACGGCCAAGCGCACAGGTGCACAAGTAAAAGGCCCAATACCATTGCCGACGAAAAAAGAGCGATTCACTGTTTTGACTTCGCCTCACGTCAATAAAGACGCGCGAGATCAATACGAGATCCGCACACATAAGCGGTTACTCGATATTATCAATCCGACCGATAAAACCGTCGATGCGTTGATGAAACTGGATCTTGCCGCCGGCGTCGACGTCCAGATCAAGCTCAACTAGGTATCAGAGTAGGAGCTATTTAAAATGTCACTGGGACTTATCGGGCAAAAACGCGGCATGACGCGGTTATTTACGGAAGCCGGGGATTCGGTTCCCGTGACCGTTGTAGAAGTTCTCCCGAACCGCGTTACACGGGTTAAGACCGAAATAACTGATGGGTACAACGCCGTACAAATCACAACGGGAACGAAACATCGCAATCGAATTAGTAAATCGGCCGCTGGTGAATTCGCTAAGAACAACATGGAAGCAGGCCGCGGCTTGTGGGAATTCCGCTTAGGCAACAATGATGTTCCCGAATTCACGGTAGGCAGCGAATTGAAGGCCGATCTGTTTGAGGCCGGGCAAGCCATTGATGTGACTGGAACCACCATCGGAAAGGGTTACGCGGGCGTGATCAAACGCCACAATTTCAGCATGGGCGACGCGACACACGGCAACTCGCTTTCGCATCGCGTTTCCGGCTCCATCGGTCAATGCCAAACGCCAGGAAGAGTGTTTAAAGGCAAAAAAATGGCCGGACATATGGGCAACGTTCAACGAACGGTCCAAGGACTTGAAGTCGTAAAAGTTGATCTCGACCGCAATCTCTTACTAATCAGAGGGGCTGTGCCAGGCGCGAAGGGCGGTGATGTGCTCATCAAACCATCCATAAAAGCGAGTGGGAAGTAGGTAATTATGGATTTGCAAATTCGTTCATTCGCTACCGGCGATGCCGCAGGTAACGTCGCGTTATCGGATAAGGTATTCGACCGCGCATACAATGAGCCATTAGTGCACCAAATTGTCACGGCGTATTTTGCTGCGGGCCGACGTGGCACTAAGGCTAGTAAAAGTCGCGCTGCAGTACGCGGTGGCGGCGTCAAACCATTCCGACAAAAAGGCTTAGGTCGGGCCCGTGCCGGCACCATTCGTAGCCCTATCTGGCGCGGCGGTGGTGTTACATTCGCTGCGTCGCCACGAAATTATACGCAGAAAGTTAATCGGAAAATGTACCGGCACGCCTTGTGCTCGATACTTTCTGAGCTGGTGCGAACGGAGCGCCTGATCGTTGTCGACACGTGTGATATCGCTGAACCGAAAACGAAAGCCCTCGTATCGGTCTTGAGTAAGTTCGCAGTCAAGGACGTACTCCTGATCGCGGACGATGTAACAGAGAATCTTTACCTAGCGGCACGAAATTTGTACTGGGTTGGATTGGTCGACGTGGCGACAGTCGATCCTGCGATGCTGCTCGCGTTTGAAAAAATCGTGATCTCAAAAGCAGCACTAACGCAAATCGAGGACCAACTGAAATGAACCGTGAGCGCTTAATGCAGGTGCTGGTCGAGCCGAAAATATCAGAGAAAGCGTCGCGCGTCGCGGACGCGGATCGGCAATATGTTTTTCGGGTTCTCAAAGACGCAACAAAACCGGAAATAAAAGCAGCAGTCGAAGAATTATTTAGTGTCAAGGTAGAAGCGGTAACCGTATGCAATATGCCAGCGAAAACTCGGCATTTCCGCGGGTCGGTGGGTGTTCGTCAGGGCTGGAAGAAGGCGTACGTTAAACTTCTGCCCGACTTCGAACTCGATTTTCTAGCTGGCGAATGACAGTTACGGGCTAAACGATGGCATTACAAAAAGCAAATCCTACTTCTCCCGGTCGCCGCGGCATGGTCCGGGTGGTTACTGACGATCTGTACAAAGGTGAGCCGTACGCTCCACTGGTGGAACCGCAAAAACGGAGTTCGGGCCGCAACAACGTGGGTCGAATCACGGTACGACATCGCGGGGGAGGTCATAAGCAGCATTATCGCGTGATCGATTTCAAACGACGAAAAGACGGTATACCCGCGACTGTAGAGCGCATAGAGTACGACCCGAATCGAACAGCCCACATCGCGTTGCTCTTGTACGCGGACGGCGAACGACGTTACATGATCGCGCCTAAAGGCCTAGCTGCTGGTGCAAAAGTCAGATCGGGTATTGATGCGCCCATACAAGTCGGAAACTGTTTGCCGCTTCGCAATATTCCTGTCGGCACAATCATCCATTGTGTCGAGATGCAGCCCGAGAAAGGCGCGCAGATTGGACGTAGTGCTGGTGCCGCGATCCAATACATCGCGCGTGAAGGGACATCGGCAACGTTGCGTTTGCGTTCAGGCGAAATGCGTAAGGTTCCGATCGAATGCCGCGCAACTATCGGCGAGGTCGGAAATTCGGAACATTCACTGCGCTCTATAGGTAAAGCGGGTGCGCAGCGTTGGCGCGGTATTCGACCTACTGTGCGCGGGGTGGCGATGAACCCGGTCGATCACCCACATGGAGGTGGCGAAGGTCGCACTTCTGGCGGCCGTCATCCGGTCAGTCCTTGGGGTCAGCCGACAAAAGGGTATAAGACCCGAACAAATAAACGGACGAGCAAATCGATCGTCCGAAAACGCAATAAGCGATAATTGCGGAGCGCTACTGTATGCCACGTTCAATTAAGAAAGGCCCATTTATAGATCATCACCTTCTTAAAAAGGTTGATGTATCTCGAACAAATAACGATAAGCGACCCATAAAAACTTGGTCGAGACGTTCAATGATTATTCCGGACATGGTCGGTCTCACGATCGCGGTCCATAACGGCAGACAACATATGCCTGTCTTCGTCAGTGAGAATATGGTGGGGCATAAGTTGGGTGAATTCGCTCCAACGCGTACCTTTCGCGGCCATGTTGCCGACCGTAAATCGAAGTAACAAGAGATCACTATGGCCACCGTCGCTAAGTTAAAAAATACGCGGATATCCCCGCAGAAAGTCCGCTTAGTTGCGGATCAGGTTCGCGGACTGCCGGTAGGAAGCGCCATCAATTTGCTGACTTTCAGCAATAAAAAGGCGGCCAAAATAATAAAAAAAGTTTTGGAGTCCGCAATTGCAAATGCAGAGCACAATGACGCCGCAGATGTCGACGAACTGTTCATTAGTCAAATAATGGTTGACGAAGGTCCTACTATGAAGCGCTGGCGACCGCGCGCTAGAGGACGAGCCAATAAAATTTTCAAACGCATGAGTCACGTTACAGTGGCTGTTGCAGAATCGGGGCAATAGGGATGGGACAAAAAGTACACCCATACGGGATCCGTTTAGGGATTGTCAAAGATTGGACATCCACTTGGTACGCCGATACCAAAAACTACGCGAATTACCTAAACGCAGATTTAAAAATTCGAGAATTTTTGCGTAAAAAATTAGCGCACGCGTCGGTAAGTCGAATTCAGATCGAACGGCCGGCGCATAACGCGCGAATTGTCGTCCATACGGCAAGACCCGGCATCGTTATTGGAAAAAAAGGCGAGGACATCGAAGCGCTTCGCAAAGAAGTAACGAAACTTATGGGCATCCCTGCACACATCAGTGTCGAGGAGATACGCAAACCAGAGCTGGACGCTTATTTAGTCGCTGAATCTGTCGCGCAGCAACTCGAACGCCGAATAATGTTCCGTCGTGCAATGAAACGCGCAGTTTCGAATTCGATGCGACTCGGCGCACAAGGCATCAAGATAAACGTCGCGGGTCGACTGAACGGCGCAGAAATCGCGCGATCGGAATGGTATCGCGAAGGCCGTGTTCCCTTGCACACACTTCGAGCCGATATTGATTACGGCTTTGCAGAAGCCAATACAACCTACGGTGTCATCGGCGTAAAGGTGTGGATCTTCAAAGGCGAGATCATTAAACGCGCCGACGAACCGGTTGAAAATGCCGCTGAAGCACCAACGGCTGGGAGTTAAGTCGTGTTACAACCAAAAAACACCAAATTTCGAAAACAACAAAAAGGTCGTAACCGCGGTATGGCGCTGCGCGGGGCGAAAGTAAGTTTCGGCGAGTATGGACTGAAAGCAATTACTCGGGGTCGTCTAACAGCGCGCCAAATCGAAGCCGCTCGGCGAGCCTTAACGAGGCACGTTAAACGTGGCGCAAAAATTTGGATCCGCGTTTTCCCAGATAAGCCAATCACAAAGAAGCCACTTGAGGTGCGTCAAGGCAAAGGTAAAGGTAATGTCGAGTACTGGGTCGCGCAAATCAGACCCGGCGCAGTGCTCTATGAAATGGAAGGCGTTGACGAGGAAATGGCGCGCGAAGCATTTCGGCTTGCGGCGGCGAAGCTTCCGATCCGTACGGCTTTTACAACGCGGAAGTTGATGTAATGAAAGCACAAGAAATGCGCGAAAAATCTGTCGAGGATCTGGATGCATTGCTCATTGAGAAGCGTCGTGAGCAGTTCAATCTCCGTATGCAAGCGGGATCGGGCCAACCCCCGCGATCGAATCAATTTGGTGAGGTTCGACGGGATATAGCGCGTATTAAATTAGTTCTCAGCGAGAAGAAATTGGGTAACGCAGCATGAGCGAACAAGGCACAACGGCGCGGACTCTCGTCGGCGAGGTCGTTAGTAACCGTATGGAGAAGACCATCTGTGTTTTGGTCGAGCGACAAGTTGAACATCCGTTGTATAAAAAATACATCCGTCGTTCTACGAAATTGCTAGCGCATGACGAGAACAACGACTGCAACGAAGGTGATCGAGTTGCTATCGAAGAATGTCGGCCGTTATCTAAGCGTAAAGCGTGGCGGCTACAAAAAGTATTGCGTCGCGCACCACAGATTTAGGCAGCTGTAAAAATGATAACGCGTACACGGCGGAGAACCGGACAATGATTCAAATGCAATCCATGCTTGATGCGGCAGACAACAGCGGGGCGCGACGTCTGATGTGCATTAAAGTGCTGGGCGGTTCCAAGCGCCGCTATGCCAATATTGGCGACGTCATCAAGGTATCGGTAAAAGAAGCGATCCCGCGTGGCAAAGTGAAAAAAGGCGAAGTATTCGATGCGGTTGTCGTGCGTACCCGTAAAGGTGTTCGGCGCCCCGACGGTTCGCTGATCCGTTTTGATGGAAACGCAGCCGTGCTGCTAGATAAGCAGCTTCAACCGATTGGTACTCGAATATTTGGGCCCGTCACTCGTGAGTTGCGAGGCGACCGATTTATGCGGATCGTCTCGTTAGCTCCCGAAGTGCTGTAGGCCAGGACAACTCGCATGAACAAAATAAAAAAAGGCGACGATATTGTCGTGCTGACAGGTCGCGATAAAGGCAAACGCGGCACTGTGTTGAGAATCATGCCGTATGATCGGGTGGTTGTGGATGGTGTAAACGTTGTCAAGCGCCACACGAAGCCCAATCCGCAAGCAGGCGTTCCTGGTGGGATAGTCGAGAAAGAAGCGTCAATTCATATTTCAAATGTCGCTTTATACAACCCAATTACAAAAAAGGCGGATCGTGTTGGCATCAAAACGCTAGCAGACGATCGCAAAGTGCGCTTCTTTAAATCGAATAACGAGGTGGTCGACATTTAATTGTCGCGATGGATCACAATGCCAAGATTGGACACTATTTACCGCGAAAAACTCGTTGCGCAGCTCAAAGAAGAACTGAAGCTGGGCAGCGTCATGGAAGTTCCACGGATTATGAAAGTCACCATAAACATGGGGCTTGGAGAAGCGACAACTGATAAAAAGATCATGGAACACGCGTTAAACGACCTCCAACTTATATCAGGTCAGAAACCCGTCGTGTGTTTGTCGCGAAAATCGATTGCGGGATTCAAAATTCGCGATGGATGGCCTATTGGCGCGAAAGTTACTTTGCGGCGTGATCGGATGTACGAATTCCTAGATCGGCTAATAAACATTGCCATTCCACGAATTCGAGATTTTCGTGGCTTTAGCGACCGCGCGTTCGACGGGCGCGGCAACTACACGCTTGGCGTAAAAGAACAGATCATATTTCCGGAAATTGACTTCGATAAGATCGATTCAATTCGAGGAATGGATATATGCATTACAACGAATGCGAAAAGCGACGATGAAGGTCGTGCGCTGTTACACGCATTCAATTTTCCGTTGCGGACGTAGGGCTGTTAGATATGGCAAAGCAATCAATGATCAACCGCGAGCACAAACGCACTCTGCTAGCGAAACGTTTCGCTTCCAAACGCGCGGCACTAAAGAATGCTGCGGCAAACCAGGAACTTCCTATGGAAGAGCGTGAAGCGGCACGCATGAATTTGCAAAAATTACCGCGGGACTCGAGTCCCGTTCGAGGCAGAAACCGTTGCCGTTTAACGGGGCGACCGCACGGTTATTACCGAAAGTTCGGCCTCTCGCGCAACGAACTACGGCGGCTGGCAATGGAAGGGCATGTGCCCGGCCTTATTAAGGCAAGTTGGTAAGCGCCTCCACGCACCACGGTAAAGGCTAAGAGATAACTCAATATGACTATGCAAGATCCAATTGCTGACATGCTTACGCGGATCCGAAATGCGCACGCGCGCGATCGTGTAGAAGTGTCAATGCCGGCTTCCAAGACGAAAGCTGCGATTGCCCAAGTCCTAAAAGACGAAGGCTATATTTCCAATTTCAAAACAGTGACGGGCGACGACCATCCGCAGCTGGTAATTGAATTGAAATATTACGAAGGAAAAGCCGTAATCGCTCACCTGCAACGAAAAAGCAAGCCGAGTTTGCGTGTTTATCGGGGAAAGGATGATTTACCCTCTGTCGTAGGGGGACTTGGGATCGCAATCGTGTCCACATCGCGCGGACTAATGACTGACCGCGAAGCGCGCGCTCAGGGCATTGGCGGCGAAGTTCTCTGCTCCGTCTATTAGTTTTAGGAATCAGAAAAATGTCCAGGATCGCCAGTGCCCCAATTCAGATACCACCCGCCGTGGACGTCAATATCGACGGGCAGAAGGTAACCGTGAAAGGCAAAAATGGAACTCTACAATGGAATGTCCATGAAGAAGTTGGTGTGCTGATTGATGATGGTCAGATCAAAATTAAGGCGTTGAATCAATCAAAGTCGGCCATCGCAATGTCGGGCACTTCGCGCGCGTTATTAAACAACTTGGTGACCGGGGTAAGCACGGGCTTCGAACGCCGCCTGCAAATTATTGGGGTTGGTTACCGCGCTGCACTAAACGGAAACGTCTTGAATTTGTCGCTAGGCCACTCGCATCCGATTAATTACGCGATCCCCGACGATGTGACAATTGAGACGCCAACACAGACAGAAATCGTGATTAAAGGTATCGACAAGCAGCGTGTAGGACAGGTTGCAGCAAATATTCGAGCTTATCGTAAGCCTGAACCGTATAAAGGCAAAGGTGTTAAGTATTCGGACGAACAAATTGTTCGTAAGGAAGCTAAGAAGAGTTAATGGCGCTATGAACAAGAAACTTTCAAGACTCCGTCGGGCTCGTAAAACCCGTAGTCACATAAAATACCTCCGCGTAACGAGATTGTGTATTAACCGGACGCCTCGACACATTTACGCGCAGATAATCGATGCCACGGGCGGTACCGTATTGGCGAGCGCGTCTACCTTAGACAAAGAGTTGCGGGCGTCATTAAAGACGACTGGCAATGTCGAGGCTGCCGCAATCGTCGGTAAGGCCGTCGCCGAACGCGCTCGCGCTGCCGGTGTCGAGAAGGTCGCTTTCGACCGAGGTGGTTTTAAGTACCACGGTCGTGTGAAAGCACTTGCCGACGCCGCTCGCGAACATGGCCTTAAATTCTAGGAGTTAAATTAGCATGGCATATGCCCCAGGAAACCAACAAAACCAAGAAGGCATGTTTGAAAAGCTGGTCGCCGTTAATCGGGTGGCTAAGGTTGTCAAAGGCGGTCGAATTTTTGGCTTCACCGCGTTAACCGTAGTTGGAGACGGCGCGGGAAAAATCGGACTCGGGCGTGGCAAAGCGCGTGAAGTGCCTGCTGCGATCCAAAAAGCGATGGAAAACGCGCGTCGCAATATGGAAGACATCGCACTGAACGAAGATACCTTGCACTACGCCGTTGTCGGTGAACACGGTGCGGCGAAGGTCTACATGCAACCAGCGTCCCAAGGAACCGGCATTATCGCAGGAGGCGCAATGCGCGCCGTGTTCGAAGTGGTCGGAATTCACAACGTTCTGGCCAAATGCATCGGCACAACGAATCCGGTCAACGTAGTGCGTGCGACGATTAACGGATTAAAAAACGTGTCATCGCCGGAAGCGATGGCTGCCAAACGCGGCAAGAAAGTATCGGAAATTCGAGGATAGAGCTGATGGCCGGCAAATTAAAACTAACGCAAACGCGCGGCATGAACGGCCGCTTGAAATCACACAAGGCGTGCGCGGCCGGGCTCGGCTTACGTCGAATTCGCCATTGCGTTGAAGTTGAAGATACCGCCGAGAACCGCGGCATGATAAATAAAATATCCTACATGCTGAACATCGAGGAAGTGTGATGTATTTAAATACGATCAAGCCAGCTGATGGCGCCAAAAAGCCGCGTAAGCGAGTCGGGCGCGGGATCGGCTCAGGTTCAGGAAAAACCTGCGGACGAGGGCACAAGGGACAACATTCTCGATCGGGCGGCTACCATAAAGTCGGATTCGAAGGGGGGCAGATGCCCCTGCAACGTCGACTTCCCAAAGGAGGATTTCATTCCCGAACGCTGGCTTATCACGACGAAGTGCGCCTCAGCGAATTACACCTTGTTCAAGACGACACGATTACTCTTGAATCTTTGAAGGCCGTAGGCCTAATAAGAAAGGATGTCTTGAGTGTTAAGATTATTTCTTCCGGCACGGTTGATAAAGCCGTCAAGATACGCGGCGTGTTGGTCACGAAAGGCGCGCGGCTCGCAATAGAGAACGTCGGGGGCACCATCGAAGACTAGTATGGCTACCGCGAATCGAAAAACTCCGGGCGGTCTAGCTGGTATCGGAAAACTAAATGAACTTCGCCAGAGAATTTTCTTTCTGTTAGGCGCGCTCATTGTTTTTCGTATTTGCACACACATCCCAGTTCCCGGTATTAACCCGAGCGCGCTGGTCACGCTTTTCGATCAACAACGCGGCACGATCCTTGACATGTTCAACATGTTTTCAGGGGGCGCACTTGAACGATTTTCGGTCGTCGCGCTCGGGATCATGCCTTATATTTCTGCCTCTATTATTATGCAGTTGCTCACAGTCGTTCATCCGAAGTTAGAGCAACTGAAGAAAGAAGGCGAATCTGGACGTAGGCAAATAACGCAATACACTCGGTACGGAACCGTCGGGCTAGCCTTGTTCCAGTCTCTCGGTGTGGCGGTAATGCTCGAGGGCCAGTCTGCTGCCGGGCTGCAATTGGTCATTGACCCAGGTATCGCGTTCCGCATCACGTGCGTGACTACCCTCGTGACCGGGACCTTGTTTTTGATGTGGTTAGGTGAGCAAGTGACGGAGCGCGGCATCGGTAACGGGATATCAATGATTATATTCGCCGGCATCGTTGCGGGACTCCCGGCGGCTGTCGGCGGCACGCTTGAATTATCACGGACGGGCGAGCTTTCGATTATCATGGTGTTGGCGTTATTTGCCTTGGCGATCGCAGTGACCGCGTTTGTCGTTTTCGTCGAACGTGGGCAACGCCGTATTACGGTGAATTACGCAAAACAGCGCAATCAGATCGGTGGCCAATCCAGCCATCTACCGCTGAAACTAAATATGTCGGGCGTGATTCCGCCTATTTTTGCCTCTAGCATCATATTGTTTCCGGCAACCATTGGTGGCTGGTTCGGCAACATGGAAGGCATGGGTTGGATGCGCGACTTAGCTAGCACGCTGTCGCCTGGGCAACCGCTGTACGTCATGTTTTACGCGGCTGCGATAGTATTTTTCTGCTTTTTCTACACCGCGTTGGTCTTTAACCCAAAAGAAACTGCCGACAATTTAAAGAAATCCGGCGCTTTCATCCCCGGGATACGTCCCGGCGAGCAAACCGCGCGGTACATAGACGGAGTCATGACTCGATTAACGGTCGCGGGTGCAATTTATATTACGTCCGTGTGCTTGCTGCCAGAATTCTTAATTTTAAAATTTAGTGTTCCGTTTTACTTCGGTGGTACGTCGCTACTAATTATCGTTGTCGTGGTGATGGATTTTATGTCGCAAGTACAAGCTCATTTGATGTCCCATCAATACGAAGGCTTGCTCAAAAAGGCTAATCTCAAAGGTTACGGTCGTCGCTAACAGGAAATAAGGTGAGTAAGTGAAAATTCGAGCATCAGTAAAACGGATCTGTCGAAACTGCCGCGTCATAAAACGCAAAGGCGTGATTCGAGTAATTTGCAAAGATCCACGACACAAACAACGCCAAGGTTAGCGTGAATTTTTCGATGAGGATAATAGTATGGCGCGTGTAGCAGGCGTAAACATTCCGGACAGGAAGCACACTGTCATTGCGATCCAATCAATATTTGGTATCGGACAAACCTTGGCAAGAAAGATCTGTCAGGAAACAGGGGTTGCCGAACAAGTATTGATCAAGGATCTGACAGAAGAACAGTTGGAGGCCCTGCGTGGTGGCGTTGCTAAATTCACCATAGAGGGTGATCTTCGGCGCGAAATCTCAATGAATATCAAGCGGCTGATGGATCTCGGCAGCTACCGTGGCATTCGGCATCGCCGTGGTTTACCGACACGCGGACAACAGACCCGAACCAACGCCCGTACCCGTAAAGGTCCGCGGCGGATGATTAAGAAATAACTGGGCAATATTCTCATGGCTACATCTACTCCTCGTACAAAGAAACGCGAAAAGAAGACCGTAATCGACGGTGTGGCGCATATTCACGCGTCTTTTAACAATACGATCATCACGATAACGGATCGCCAAGGAAATACCCTTGGGTGGGCTACAGCTGGTGGCAGCGGCTTTCGCGGCTCGCGAAAAAGCACGCCGTTTGCAGCCCAGGTGGCAGTCGAACGCCTTGGATCATTAATTAACGAATTTGGCACGCAAAATTTGGATGTTTTCGTGAAAGGTCCAGGACCTGGCCGAGAATCCGCTGTACGGGCATTAAATTCAGCCGGTTTTAAAATTACAAATATTACTGACGTCACCCCCATTCCACACAATGGTTGTCGTCCACCTAAGAAGCGCCGCGTATAGCAACGGGATACAGCAATGGCAAGATATATAGGACCAAAATGTAAGCTCAGCCGCCGACAAGGCGTCGACCTTTTTCTGAAGAGCCGGGCGCGACCGATTGAATCAAAATGCCAGCTCGAGAAGCCCCCTGGCCAACATGGCGACAGCCGCGGCAGACGTCAATCAGATTACGCATTGCAGCTTAGAGAGAAACAAAAACTACGCTACATGTATGGCATATTAGAAAAGCAGTTTCGCAACTACTACAAGGCAGCGGCAAAACGCAAAGGCGCAACGGGTGAAAACCTATTGCAAATGCTGGAGCAACGTCTCGACAACGTTGTATACCGAATGGGGTTCGGCTGCACGCGATCGGAAGCTCGTCAACTAGTTAGTCACAAAGCCATCTTAGTGAACGGACAACTCGTGAATATCCCGTCTTATCAGGTGAGTCCTAAAGATGTTATCGCAGTACGCGAAAAAGCACGAAAACAGGTTCGAATCCAAGACTCCTTGGCTATAGCTGAGCAGTTGGGATTACCGGACTGGTTAGAAGTGGACTCTAAAAAGATGGAAGGCCTATTTAAAGTAGCGCCGGAACGCGGTGATTTACCTGCCGATATTAATGAATCCCTAGTCGTAGAGTTGTACTCCAAGTAGGGCAACTAAAGGAGAAAGTGCTATGGCATCAGCAGCAAGTGAAATGTTGAAGCCGAACATCGTCGACGTAAGTCCGGTTAATCCAAAGACCGCGAAAATTACGCTCGAACCGTTGAACCGCGGTTTCGGACACACATTAGGTAACGCACTACGCAGGGTATTGTTGTCCTCTATGACAGGCAGCGCCATCGTCGAGGCTGAGATTGAGAACGTATTACACGAATACACGACGATCGAAGGTGTCCAGGAAGACGTAACCGACATCCTGCTAAATTTAAAGGGCCTCGCAATTAACATGCATGCCCGCGATGAAGCTACGTTAACACTGAACAAGCGTGGTCCCGGTGCAGTCGTTGCCGGAGACATAGTGCTCGATCATGATGTAGAAATTGTTGATCCGACGCATCACATCGCTACGTTGAGTGCGAACGGCGAGCTCAATATGATCTTAAAGGTTGCACGTGGTCGCGGTTATCAACCGGCTACGAGCCGAGTCGTCGACGAGGATGCGGATCAAGCGATTGGTCGATTGAAATTAGATGCATCGTTTAGCCCCGTTCGCCGTGTCGCCTATGAAGTCCAAAGCGCTCGCGTTGAGCAGCAAACCGACCTCGATAAACTCATTATCACGATCGAAACAAATGGAACGATCGATCCAGAACGTGCGGTTCGCGATGCTGCCGGAATATTGCGCAGCCAACTGGCCGTGTTCGTTGACTTAAGTAGCGAAGAGCAGTCGGAGCCCGAACGTAAAGAAGAGATCGAAGTCGATCCAATCTTGCTGCGATCAATCGACGACCTTGAATTAACCGTTCGCTCCGCAAATTGTCTAAAAGCCGAGAGCATTTATTACATCGGCGACTTGATTCAACGTACAGAAGTTGAACTTCTGAAGACGCCAAACTTGGGCAAGAAATCTCTTACTGAAATTAAGGACGTCCTCGCCGCTCGTGGTTTGTCGCTCGGTATGCGTCTGGAAAACTGGCCTCCGTCAGGATTGTATGATGTAGATAAGAGCAGCTCGCTCTGATCAATTAAGATAGCTAAGGTAGTAATTCAATGAGACATCGCCAAAGCGGACGTCAATTAAATCGAAATAGCTCACATCGTAAAGCGATGTTTAGGAATATGGCGGTTTCGCTGTTTCAACACGAGTTGATACATACAACCGTGCCAAAAGCGAAAGAATTGCGGCGCACTGCAGAGCCACTTCTCACAATGGCGAAATTCGACTCGGTAGCGAATCGCCGCCTCGCATTCTCGCGGTTACGAGACTCTGGGGCCGTGAACAAATTGTTCAAGGAGTTGGGACCGCGATTTCAAAATCGTCCTGGCGGATACCTTCGGATATTAAAAACGGGCTTTCGACCAGGCGATGCCGCGCCGATGGCAATAGTAGAGTTACTTGATCGTCCAATTGAGGAATCGGAAGACGTCTCCTAGTTACGTCCGAATCCTACGCGTAACGAAAAGCCAGATTTTTATCTGGCTTTTTTATGGGGCCTTGTCGAGCTGCGCCTTGAGGAGCTGATTCACTTGGCTTGGGTTCGCCTTGCCCTCGGATAATTTCATTACCTGACCGACAAAAAAGCCGAAAACTTTGTCCTTACCAGATTTGTATTGTTCGATTTGCTGCGGATTATTCTCTAACACTTGTATCACAAGCCGCTCGATCACAGAGTCGTCGGTGACTTGTCGCAGACCTTGCAAATTTATGATCTCATCGGGTGATTCACCGGTTTCCCACATCCGGTCAAATACCTGCTTGGCGATTTTCCCAGAGATTGTCTCGTCGTCGATTCTGGCGATCAGTTTACCTAATGAAGTAGAACTAAGCGGCGAGTTTTCAATAGATAGATTCGCGCGATTTAATGCGGCAAACAACTCCCCTGTGATCCATCTGGCGCTAAAACGCGGATCCGCTTTAGAGATCTCAACGGTCTGCTCAAAGTAATCCGCCCACGCGGTCTCTTCGCAGAGTAAATCCGCGTCTTGTTCACTCAATCGGTAGTGCGCCACAAATCGTTGTCGCTTTCGATCAGGTAGCTCAGGCAGCAATCTCGCCATGGATGCTAAGTATTCTTCGGAGATGCGAATTGGCAGGAGGTCGGGGTCCGGGAAATATCGATAGTCGTGCGCGTCCTCTTTACTGCGCATGGTGCGCGTTTCATCGAGATCGGGATCATACAATCGGGTTTCCTGCACAACCTTTGCACCATTTTCAATAATCTCAATTTGTCGCTCAACTTCGTGCTCGATGGCGCGCTCAATAAACTTAAATGAATTTAAATTCTTAATTTCTGTTCGCGTTCCAAGCTGCGTCGATCCCGACTTGCGCACGGAGACATTCGCATCGCAACGAAACGATCCTTCTTGCATGTTGCCGTCGCAAATTCCTAAATAGCGAACAAGGCGATGCATCGTGCGCATATACGCTACGGCTTCCTCGGCCGAGTGCATTTGCGGCTCCGAGACGATCTCTAAAAGGGGTGTTCCTGCTCTATTTAAATCGATACCTGTCGAATGAGCGAAACCTTCATGTGTCGATTTACCGGCATCTTCCTCAAGGTGGGCGCGCGTAACATCAATGATTCGGATCGTCCCATCGGCCAAACGAATCTCCAGTTTGCCGGCCGACACGATAGGCTCGGCGTACTGGCTTATTTGATAGCCTTTTGGAAGGTCCGGATAAAAATAGTTTTTCCTAGCGAATACTGACGACGGCGCTACTTTTGCCCTGATCGCGAGACCGAACAGAACGGCCATTTCAACGACCCTTTCGTTGAGTACGGGTAGGACCCCCGGCAAGCCGAGATCAATTGCGGATGCTTGCGAATTGGGTTGCGCGCCAACTGCTGTCGACGCGCACGAGAAGATCTTACTTTTAGTCGCTAATTGCGCGTGAATTTCTAAGCCGATGACAGTTTCCCATTCCATTTCTCACTTAACCTCCGAGTGGCGGTGCAAGCAGATGCCAGCCAGTTACCTGTTGATATTGATGGGCGATTTGCAACAGTTTCGATTCACTAAAAAAATCACCAATGATCTGTAGCCCTACAGGTAATTCATCAACGAAGCCTGCAGGCATCGACAAAGCAGGCAGGCCGGCAAGATTTATTGCCGTCGTGTAGATATCAGATAGATACATGGAGACCGGTTCGCTCGATTTCTGTCCGAGTCCGAAAGCCACCGTCGGCGACGTCGGCCCCAAGAGGACATCTACCTCGGCGAGTGCATTCTTGAAATCTTGCTGGATGATTCGTCGAATCTGCTGCGCCTTTGTGTAGTACGCATCGTAATAGCCAGACGACAAGGCGTAGGTGCCGATCAAAATACGTCGCTTGGTCTCCTTGCCAAATCCTTCGCCTCGGGTGCGTGTATACATATCCTGGAGATCAACGGGATCGCGACACCGATATCCAAATCGAACACCGTCGTAACGCGACATATTCGACGAACACTCGGCGGAAGAGATAACGTAATAAGAAGGGATCGCGAGTTCAGTCGACGGAAGATCAACTTCGACGCATTGAGCACCTAAACTCTCAAGCTCAGTAATTGCTTGTCTAATGCTGGCGGCGACCGCTGGGTCTAACGATTTGTCGAAATATTGTTTCGGTACGCCGCACTTCAATCCTTTTATTGAGTGGCCCAAGGTCGCCGAATAGTCTTCAGTAGGGTGATCAACAGACGTAGAATCTTTGGCATCGAATCCGGCCAAAACATTCATCAACAACGCGCAATCGTGCGCGTTGGTAGCCATTGGTCCGCCTTGGTCGAGACTGGACGCGAAGGCGATCATGCCGTATCGAGAGACACGACCGTAGGTAGGCTTTAAGCCAGTAATGCCGCATAGCGCAGCAGGCTGTCTGATCGAACCACCCGTATCCGTCCCCGTAGCGCAGGGCGCTAAGCGAGCGGCTACAGCCGCGGCGGATCCGCCGGAAGATCCCCCAGGTACGGAGTCGAACTTCCAAGGATTTGCCACTGGACCATAAAAGCTCGTCTCATTCGAGGACCCCATGGCGAATTCATCCATATTGGTTTTTCCGAGTAATACCATGCCGGCGTTGTTTAGATGCTCGGTGACTGTCGCATCATATGGAGAGATGAAATTATCGAGCATGCGCGAACCACACGAGGTACGGATCCCTTTTGTACAAAATATGTCTTTGTGGGCATACGGAACGCCTGTTAAAGGGGCGCCCTGACCGCTCGCAATTCGTCGGTCCGCGGCGCGTGCCTGCTCCAAAGCGTGCGCTTCACAGATTGTGATGTAGCTATTTATCTGCCGGTCTAACGCGTTGATTCGATCGAGGTAATGGCGGGTAATTTCCACACTTGAGAGCTCACGCTTGGCAAGCGCGTTCGCGATCCCGGCGACGGTGTCAGGATAAATTGTCATTAAGTCCGATTCTTATTCGATAACTTTAGGAACGAGGAATAGCGAGTTTTCCATTTGCGGAGCATTCGCTTGAAGTGTTCCGCAGATATCGTCGTCAATCACGACGTCTTGGCGACTGTGAGACAAGGCGTCGAGTGGGTGGGCGAGTGGTTCGACGTCCGTCGTATCGATCGTATTCATCCGGGTGACAAAATCCAGAATCTTAGTCAGCTCGGCTGCGAACTCAGGTACTTCATCTGGTTTAATTTCAATTCGCGCAAGGGTTGCGATTGATTGAACTTCGTTGTTGACGATCGCCATTAGATATCCGTTAATTGTTTCTTCTGTGAAGAAACTGTTGCTACTTGCTCGCTTGCCGTTAGGCACGTGCACTGTTAGATTACTACCCGTTAAACGTAACTTTAAGACGTTAATTTCAGGGGCTACGTCCGACTCTTAGAGCAACCCGCTACGCCCCGAACCGCCGGCAAAGTGTACCATGAAGATTCCGGAGCTGCCGGCCGAAAAGCCCGCTCGGCGGCCGTCCGCAGAGATCCTGTCGGACAAAATATTGAATTTGAGGATGTTTTGAAATGTTCAAAATGCTTAGGGGCATATTCTCCAACGATCTGTCCATCGATCTCGGAACTGCGAATACCCTCATTTATGCGCGCGGCAAAGGTATCGTATTAAACGAGCCCTCTGTCGTCGCCATTCGGCGAGGCCGTGATTCCAGTCATCCGAAAGCGATTGCCGCGGTCGGGCTCGAAGCGAAGCGGATGCTCGGGCGAACGCCTGGGCATATCGACGCCATTCGACCATTGAAAGATGGCGTTATCGCAGACTTTACGGTCACGGAAAAGATGCTCCAACATTTCATTCGTAAGGCCCACGGCGACCAGTTTTTCAAGCCTAGTCCGCGAGTTCTAGTGTGTGTTCCTTGTGGTTCTACGCAGGTCGAGAGACGCGCAATTAGGGAATCTGCGGCCGGTGCGGGTGCACGCGAAGTCTATCTCATCGAAGAACCAATGTCTGCCGCAATCGGAGCTGGGATGCCAGTGAGTGACGCGAGTGGTTCTATGGTGCTGGATGTTGGCGGCGGTACGACGGAGGTCGCAGTCATATCCTTAAACGGTATTGTCTACTCAGCCTCGATACGTATCGGCGGCGATCGCTTCGACGACGCGATCGTCAATTACGTCCGACGAAATTATGGAAGCCTGATTGGCGAAGCAACGGCAGAGCGCATCAAACATGAGATAGGTTGCGCTTACCCTGGGAGTGAAGTCAGGGAGATCGAGATAAAGGGCAGAAATTTGGCCGAAGGTTTGCCTCGCTCTTTCACATTGAACAGTAATGAAATATTAGAGGCCCTCCAGGAACCACTCGCCGGCATTGTCGAGGCGGTGAAAACGGCGCTTGAGAACACACCGCCGGAACTCGGTTCCGACGTTGCAGAACGTGGCATGGTACTGACCGGCGGCGGCGCGCTGCTGAAAGACCTTGATCGCTTACTCATGGAGGAGACGGGACTACCTGTGATCGTGGCTGAGGATCCGTTGACCTGTGTCGCGCGCGGCGGCGGGCGAGTCTTGGAAATGATCGAAGAATTTGGGCCGGATATTTTCGCCCTAGAATAATTAATAGGGACAGCCTCTACGATGAGAGGGGAAGTCGATTAAACCGCTATTTACGGACGCACCCTCACCAACGGCAAGATTGATCAGCTGCGTGATCCTGTCTTTTTTGCTTATTTCAATAGACCATCGACAGCAACATTTAGCGACCATCCGCTCTGCATTATCTGTGGTCGTCTTTCCGTTGCAGTATGCCGTTAACGCGCCCATCGAAGCGCTCGGTAGTTTTACCGAGCGTCTGCGCTCTCACCGCACGTTGTTACTCGAGAACGCGCGATTGCAGGAAGAGAACGTAAATATGCGTTCACGTTCGCAGAAATACGCCGCGTTGGCGCATCAAAATGAGCGACTACGTAAGTTACTCGAATCGTCTGCTGAAATTAGCGAAACGATCGTTGGGGCGGACGTCCTGGCGATCGAGACGTCACCTTCGGCGCGCCAAATTGTGCTCAACAAAGGATCTCGTCAAGGTGTATACCTTGGCCAGCCGGTCGTCGACGCATCCGGCGTGTTGGGGCAAATTGTCAATTTAGGACCGTTTTCAAGTACGGCCTTACTCATTACGGACCTCGCTCATGCTACGCCTGTGCAGATAAACCGCACTGGCTTGCGCGCAATATGTACGGGGTCAACCAGTGGCGATGAGCTTAATCTTACATTCGTCCCAACCAACGCTGACGTCAAACCGGGCGACCTCGTTGTGACATCCGGGTTGGGTAATCGGTTTCCGGCCGGCTATCCAGTTGGTAAGGTTAGTGCGGTGGAAATTGATGCTGGCGAACCGTTCGCGCGCATCGTTGTCGCACCAAGCGCCCAGGTCAATCACGCTCGCGAGGTCTTGTTAGTTTGGCCTCAAGCACAAAATCCAAGAGACGACGTGGAGGTTAGTTCGGCTGAGCTAAAGACCCTGCCATGAGGTTCGGTGCTGGCGGTACGTGGGCAATCGTTGCGAGTTTCATCGTTGCGTTCATGTTGTCGGTCTTACCGTTGCCTGATTGGGTTCTGCCGTGGCGCCCCGCGTGGGTCCCGCTCGTTCTGGCATATTGGTGTTTGGCGCTACCGCTGCGCGTGGGTGTGATCGTTGCGTGGATAATCGGACTTCTGTTTGACGTGATACAAGGTTCCTTCCTAGGACAACATGCGTTTGGACTCGCGATTGTTGCTTATATTGTGGTGATCTATCACCAACAAATTCGCGTCTACCCACTCTTGCGCCAAGCGCTAGTCATCGGATCGCTGGTATTCATTTATTCCTCAGCGATGCTGCTTATCCACAATTTAATCGGCTCTATAAAATACGGCTACGATTACCTACTAACATCGGTGACAAGCACGATCCTGTGGCCATGGGTGTTCATTGTGCTACGCGACCTGCGACGTAGGGCCGGAGTAGAATGACTGTGCTTAAATATTTAAATTGGCGGCACCGCTTTTCGGCAGCCTTACCCGCTTAATGCAGAAGTTACCCACACTAAAAGATCCGAATCGAGAATCGCGAATTTTTCAGGCCCGAATGTGGGTCGGAACGTCAATGATGGTCGGGCTAATACTGATGGTTTTGGCGCGTCTTGCGTACTTACAAATACTAGAGCACCGCCATTTTACGACCCTGTCGCAAGATAACCGATTGAAGGTCGTTCCGATTCCTCCAACCCGCGGCCTTATCTATAGCCGAGACGGCCAAGTCCTGGCCGAAAATCGGCCATCATTTTCATTAGAGATGGTTTCCGAAAGAGCCCGTGATTTTGAAGCGACACTGCCGATCGTAGCGCAACTCGTCAATCTTGACGAAGATGAGCTCGCCCGAATTGACGAGGCACGGCGCCGTGTTCGCGATTTCGATGCCATCGTAATGAAAACCGGACTGAGCGAAGACGAAGTCGCAAGATTTTCAGTCAATCGGCATCGTTATCCGGGGTTTGCCATTGTTGCGCGATTGGCGCGCTACTATCCGTTTGGCGAGCAACTCGCGCATGTCATCGGTTACGTAGGAAGAATAAGCGAACCGGAGCTCAAAGCGATTGATACGGCCGCGTATCGGGGTACGACACATATTGGAAAAATCGGCGTAGAGAAGGCCCGCGAAGAGATATTGCGCGGTAAAGTAGGATATCAACAAGTAGAAGTAAACGCCCAAGGTCGAGTTCTACGTGTTGTTACGGACTCGCCACCCATACCCGGTCACGATGTGTACCTAACCTTGGACCTCGGATTGCAAAAAATGGCGACCGAGGCGTTGACGGATAATAACGGTGCGATTGTCGCGCTCGACCCTTCGACTGGCGAGGTCTTAGCTTTCGTTAGTCAACCGTCCTTCGATCCGAATCTTCTTGTTAATGGCATCAGTAAGGATAGCTATTCCGCGCTGCGGAATTCAAGCGATCGGCCGCTGTTCAATCGCGCATTGCAAGCGCAGTATCCGCCGGGATCGACCATCAAACCTATGGTCGCACTGGCTGGTTTAGAAAGCGGGGTGCGGCATAGTAACGACCATACGTGGTGCCCGGGATGGTACTCATTAGATCGTGATAATCATCGCTACCGAGATTGGTTGAAGAGTGGCCATGGGCAAGTGAATCTCGTGCGTTCAATCGCCGAATCGTGTGATGTTTATTATTATGCGCTAGCGCGCGATTTGGGCATCGCTCGTATCCATTCGATGCTCAGTGAGTTTGGCTTGGGCAAGGTGACCGGCATCGACCTCCCGGGTGAAACAGCAGGACTACTACCCTCAGCAGAATGGAAGCGCAAGGCGCGCAACCTGCCTTGGTATCCTGGGGAAACTTTGATCACGGGAATAGGTCAAGGATTTCTGCTTACTTCGCCATTGCAACTTGCATACGCGGTATCAACTATCGCGAATCGCGGGCGACGCATGGTGCCGCACGTGGTTGGCCAAATAGAAGATCCGGTGGCGCGCGTTGCGAGTGAAATCGGGATCTATGAACGTCCGGTCATAGAAATCACAAATGCTCAGTATTGGGAAGATGTTATAAACGGCATGCTTGAAGTTGTTCACGGGACACGCGGAACTGCGCGGCGCTCAGGCGATGGTGCGTTTTATCGCTACGCCGGAAAAACGGGTACTGCGCAACTGTTTGGAATCGCGCAAGACAACGTTGTGAAAAACCATGAGACGCCGAAGCTATTGCGCGATCATGCGTTGTTTATCGCCTTCGCACCCGAAAAGAACCCCGAGATTGCGGTGGCAATTATCGTCGAAAACGGCGGCAGTGGAAGCGGTACGGCTGCACCAATAGCGAGACAGATACTAGACTACTACCTGCGTAGTTCTCATTCGGCATCGGACAACGATGGATAGTCAACGTAGCTTCCTGTTCCGATTGCATATTGACCCGCAATTGCTCGGCGGCGTCTTAATCTTGTGTGGCTTAGGTCTCGTCGTTCTATACAGTGCCGCCGATCAATCGATCCAAATCGTAACTCGACAAGCGCTGCGGATGTCGATCGGTTTGCTCGCGATGGTGGTCATTGCGCAAATTAGTCCCGCGCGTCTCTCGCGCTTGGCGCCAGTGTTCTATCTTGTCGGTGTTGCTTTATTGCTAGCGGTTTTTTTGTTCGGAACTGGTCGTGGTGCGCAACGCTGGCTCGAGATCGGAATGATTCGATTCCAGCCGTCTGAAATCATGAAAATCGCCGTACCATTAACGGTGTCTTGGTTTCTTTACGATAGAGTACTTCCGCCGAATTTCCGCACGACCACATTCGCATTAATTATCATATTTATCCCGGGCATTTTGATCATCGAACAACCAGACCTGGGAACCGCATTGCTTGTTATGGCGGCCGGCTTTTTCGCTTTATTTTTCGCCGGAGTCCCCTGGCGTTGGATATTTTCAGCGCTCGTGGTGGCCTTATGTGCTGCCCCACTTGCGTGGTTCTTAATGCATGATTATCAACGGCAGCGAGTTCTGACCTTGTTTGACCCACAGCAAGATCCGCTTGGTTCTGGCTATCATATTATTCAAGCAACTATTGCCGTCGGATCCGGCGGCATTTCTGGAAAAGGCTGGCTAAACGGAACGCAGTCACATCTCGAATTCTTGCCCGAACGAGCGACCGATTTTATTTTTGCAGTTTATTGTGAAGAATTCGGTTTCATCGGCGTCCTTATCCTACTCGCGGCCTACGCACTTGTTCTAGCACGCGGCCTACGCATCGCGATGAACGCTCAAGACAGCTTCGGCCGCGTGCTCGCGGCGAGTCTTACGATGACGTTATTCATCTATATTTTTGTCAACATGGGTATGGTGACTGGCCAACTACCGGTTGTCGGCGTTCCGTTGCCACTCGTCAGTTACGGTGGCACATCCTTAGTGACTATTTTGGCCGGTTTGGGTATCCTGATGTCCATCCAGACTCACCGACGATTTATTACATATTCTTGAGTGCTTTAAGGTAGTTATTTAACCTTTATGATTAATATATTGCGCCTTCTCTCTGTCAGCTTATTGCTGATTTTCGGCACGGTCGATGCAGCGAGTTTGGACCAGGTCGCGGTGGATGCGTTCATCGGGGAATTAGCTACAAACGATGGTTTCGACCGGGCAGAATTAGCTCGAACATTCAAAGAAGCGCAGCGTTCTGAACGCATATTGAAGGCGATGTCGCGGCCAGCCGAGAAATCGAAGCCCTGGTACGAATATCAGAAACACTTTCTGACCGATTTGCGCATTAGCGGTGGCATCGAGTTTTGGAATGCAAATGTCGATACCTTAGGTCGGGCGACGGATGTGTACGGCGTGCCACCAGAAATTATCGTCGCGATCATTGGTGTGGAAACTTCATACGGAAAAATCACCGGCGGCGATCGCGTTATTGATGCCCTTGCGACATTAGCGTTTCACTATCCGCAGGGAAACGTGAAACGCATGACTTTCTTTCGCGAGCAACTACGACAATTATTTTTAATGAGTCGTGAGCAACATCTCGACCCACTCGAATTGACGGGTTCATATGCTGGTGCCATGGGAATTCCGCAATTTATGCCGGAAAGTTATCGAAAATTCGCTGTCGATTTTAATAACGATGGCGCGCGAAACATCTGGCAGGATCGAAGTGACGCGATTGGAAGCGTTGCCAATTATTTAAAGTCTCATGGTTGGAATCGTGGGGAGTCGATAGTCCTACCCGCTTCTACGACGAACTCGAACGCCGACGAATTACTTACTGATAGCGTGAAACCGAATCGACGCATAAGCGACTTCGCGACTCATGGTGTTACGACTGCCGCACTTAATTCAGACGAGTTGGCCGCTTTATTCACCCTAGAGGGCCAAATCTCATTAGAGTACTGGCTAGCGTTAAACAATTTCTACGCAATTATGAAATACAACCCGCGGACGAAGTACGCGATGGCTGTAGTCAAACTTGCAGAGGCGATCCGCAATGCGCGACTGGCTCAGCAGATGTCCTAAGCGATGGGTCTGCGTGCTCGCGGTCGCGATTTGTCTACTGATCTCGAGTTGTGGCAACAATGTTAAACGCACACCGGGCGGCGTGCAGATTGGTGAAGGATCGGATCCCAATTTGATACCTGGTGCGGAGCCGCTCAGTCGTTATGGCAATCCTGATTCCTATGAGGTCTTCGGTCAACGCTATCACACCTTAAAATCGAGCAAGGGATTTCGAGAGCGCGGCATCGCGTCATGGTACGGTAAAGATTTCCATGGCCGTAAAACCTCGAGCGGCGAGGTTTACGATATGTACCAAATGACAGCGGCGCATAAACAGCTCCCACTACCGACATTCGTAAAAGTAAGCAACCTTGAAAATGGGCGCTCGACAATTTTAAGGGTCAACGATCGCGGGCCGTTCCACGACAACCGAATCATCGATTTATCTTACGCCGCCGCGCTAAAGCTTGGCTTGATTGAAAAAGGTACAGCATTCGTCTCAGTGGAGGCGGTTGGCTCTGCTGTAGATCCCGAACAAGTGCGGTATCAGAAGGCAGTAGTTGATGTGGATCACGACAAAGGTGACCCCTTGTACCTGCAAATCGGCGCGTTCACTGAGAGAGATAATGCGGAGCGCATGTTGAAACAGGTTGCCGATGCGATGTCTAAGAAAGTTCGTATCCGCACTTCAACGACAGGGCAACAATCAATCTATCGTGTACAAATTGGGCCAATTGCGAGTGTCGGGCTGGCGGATCAAGTTGTAGAAACATTATCGAAAATTGGGATTAGCGAGCATCATTTTGTCGCTAATTGATTCTGCCGATGTGGCAGCCGCAAAACGCCACCAAACCAGTATTTAACTATGCAAAGCCTCCAGATCGGATTCTTGTTAAGTTTCGGACTCGCGTCTCTACTAGCGACACTAAACACGCACGCGGACCCTGTGTCTCCAGATGCCCCCCCCCCGCCGAATTTCGACGCGAGCTCCTATATCCTTGTCGACTATGACTCAGGAATAATCCTTGCAGAACGCGATCCCGATAAGACAGTCGAACCGGCAAGTTTGACGAAAATCATGACCTCCTACATAGCGGCCGAAG
>JAQCEL010000260.1 GCA_027618655.1 Pseudomonadota bacterium
CGCCCGCCGGAGACAATGATATTCGCGGCTGCGAGTGTTGGGCGATCAGACTTCGTTAAGTCTTCGCCGTTGAATGCTGACAAACCCGCATCCGCGCCACTATCAATATTCTCGACTACCGCGCTACCGCCTTCACCAGCGACTGGATCGAATCCTGTCGTGCGAACCGTGATAACTTTTTTCGCATCCATGGATTCAACAGTCGCAATGATATTGCCAGCATAGATCGGGCGTTTGAAGGTACTTTCAGAGACAACAGCGATAATGTCCGATATCTGCGCCACGTCCATAAGTGCCGCGACGCGCGGCATTATGTTTTTCCCATTCGTCGTCGAAGCGGCCAGGAAGTGGCTATAGGAGTGCGACAGACTCACCACGAGTGGCGCAACATTTTCCGCAAGCGCATTTGCGTAGTAAGAGGCGTCTGAAACTAAAACCTTGCGCACGCCGGCGATTTTCGATGCCGCTTGCGCTGCGTTTGAGCACGCTGATCCAGCGACTAAAATATCGACCGCTTCCGAAATCTCGGCTGCCGCGGCAACGGCATTCAGCGTAGCGGGATTCAAGGCGACATTGCTGTGTTCAGCTAGAACGAGGACTGCCATGATTTAAATTACCTTTGCTTCGTTGCGTAATTTAGCGACGAGTTCTGCCACGTCCGCTACCTTAACTCCGCCTTTACGAACCGGAGGCTCTTCGACTTTTACGAGTTTCAACCGCGGCGTCACATCAACGTTCAGGTCGGCCGGGGAAAACGTATCAAGTTGTTTCTTCTTAGCTTTCATAATATTTGGCAGCTTGACGTAACGCGGTTCATTCAAGCGAAGATCCGTTGTTACCACGGCCGGTAACGTTAGCGAAACAGATTGCGTGCCGCCATCGACTTCGCGGTTCACTTTAATTCCACCGTCTACGAATTCGACTGCACAAGCAAATGTCCCTTGCGACCAATTCAGCAGCGCGGCCAGCATCTGACCGGTCTGATTCGAATCGTCGTCGATAGCTTGCTTACCGAGAATCACGAGACCGGGTTGTTCCTTATCGACAATCGCTTGCAAAATCTTGGCGACCGCCAGCGGCTGCATTTCTTCGTCAGTTTCGACCAAGATGCCCCGATCCGCCCCCATCGCCATCGCAGTACGTAACGTTTCCTGGCACTGCTTTGGTCCGACAGAAATCGCGATAATCTCTTGCGCCGTTCCTGCCTCTTGCAGTCGGATCGCTTCCTCGACCGCGATTTCATCAAATGGATTCATCGACATCTTCACATTTGCGAGTTCGACCCCACTGCCATCCGATTTTGGTCGGGCCTTAACGTTGTAATCTATGGCGCGCTTTACGGCCACTAAGATTTTCATACAATCCTCCAGTCCGAATCCGCCAGCACGGCGAAATAAGATCACTATTAACTAATCATTCGATTGGCGAGCTTAAGTCAATCTCGCTAACGTTATCCGCCAGTTCTAGGTCGAACGCTCAGGCGCTGGACCAGCTCAACCTATGGTAGGTGCTTAGTTGCGCACTCAGGTAGTTCGGAAAATGAACTCCGCATGCAAATTTTTACTCTTAAAGTTCCCGTCGGTTCGGGCGTCTCGTTCTCGCTGGACGCCGAACGCGCCGTTAATGGGTCCGTCTCACTGAATGACGCGTCGCTAAGGCTCGAATGCCCTCTCAAACCGTTTCAAAGTGGCGTTGCGATGTTACCAATAATCCCGGTTCTACAAAAGTCGCGGATCCGCGAGCGGGCCAAGCAATGACTGTCGACACGCCACCGCCTAGAGAACCATTTCCGGGATTTCTCCTTCAATCACCAGCCTGCCGGCCGTTGCCCGTTTAATCTCTTCAACGCTCACACCGGGCGCGCGTTCGATCAACTTAAATCCTGCCGGGGTCACGTCGAGTACCGCGAGATTCGATACAACACGACTGACGCATTTAACGCCAGTCAGCGGCAACGTGCATTCTGGGAGCAATTTCGATTCGCCCGCTTTATTCGCGTGCATCATCGCTACGATAATGTTTTTCGCTGATGCGACTAAATCCATCGCCCCGCCCATACCTTTGACCATCGCACCAGGAATTTTCCAGTTAGCAATGTCCCCCGAATCAGACACTTCCATCCCGCCTAGCACCGTTAGCTGTACGTGCTGGCCGCGGATCATCGCGAAACTCATCGAGGAATCAAATAGCGATGCGCCTGGCAACAAAGTGACCGTTTGCTTTCCGGCATTGATGAGATCCGGGTCCTCATCACCTTCGAACGGGAACGGTCCCATCCCGAGGATCCCGTTCTCTGACTGAAATTCGACCTCGATACCTGGCGGCACGTAGTTTGCGACCAAGGTTGGGATCCCGATGCCGAGGTTGACGTACCAGCCGCTACGTAAGTCTTGAGCGATGCGCTGCGCAATACCTTCTTTATTCAATGCCATATGGGTTCTTCAGTTATCGATTGGATCAACGAATTAATTTTGGGTCCGACCATTAGCCACGTGAACGTACCGTTCGCTGCTCGATCGGTTTGACGTAATTGACGCCTTGGAAAATTCGTTGGACGAAAATACCAGGAGTATGCACGTCGTTTGGATTGAGTTCTCCGTTGTCGACAAGTTCTTCCACCTCGGCGACCGTAACGAGACCTGCCATCGCCATCACTGGATTAAAATTGCGCGCCGAGCCTTTGAAGATGAGATTGCCAGCTCGATCCCCTCTCCAAGCTTTCACTAGCGCGAAATCGGCCGTGAGTGCGTGTTCCAAAATATGTGGTTTGCCGTTAAACACCCGCACCTCTTTGCCCAAGGCGACCTCTGTACCGTATCCAGCCGGCGTAAAAAAAGCGGGAATACCGGCGCCCCCCGCACGGCAACGTTCTGCTAATGAGCCTTGCGGGATGAGATCAACCTCGAGCTCACCGCTCAACATTTGACGTTCGAATTCGTCATTTTCGCCGACATAGGACGCAATCATTTTTTTTATACGATGGTCCTTAAGAAGCAACCCGAGACCGAAGTCGCCGACACCCGCATTGTTAGAGATGCAGGTGAGTTCGCTCACGTTTGTTTTTGCCAATGCCGCAATCGCGTTTTCTGGGATCCCACAGACGCCGAACCCACCGATCATTAGCGTCATACCGCTGGCAATTCCAGCGATTGCTTCATCCACGTTAGCTACAAGCTTATCCATAAATAGACTACGACCAGTCCATCCTCCTATACGAAAATCAGCACAATCGCCCGGCAAACCGATTATCTACCACCGGCGCACAATATACCGACACTGTTCAACCAAATCGAGCGTCGCTGCATTCGTGCGTGCGCGCCACAATTGTGCGCGTCGTCTGCAGGTTCAGGTTATAGAATACTTGCTGGAGCGCGAACCGGGCTTTGAGTCTACATCGTCCGTTGACGGACTGGTTGCTCTAGCCAGCGCAGCGCGTGATCGATAGCAATAGATGACCAGCGAGCCGCGTGCGACATCTGTAACAAAAAAAGGAAATATTCTAATCATGAAGGCACAATCCCCGAGCGAGATAAGTGAAAGTCATGCAACAGCTGAGGGGCCATTTGACTGGCAAGACCCCCTTGGGCTCAGTGGTCTGTTGAGCGAGGATGAGCGATTAATCAGTGAGTCTGCGCGCCAATTTTGCCAAGGACAATTAATGCCAAGAGTCCTCGACATCCACCGGCATGAAAATTTCGATCGAAACATCATGAACGAATTTGGTGGATTAGGGATGCTTGGCCTCACCATTCCGCAACAATATGGCGGGGCGGGTGCAAGTTACGTCGCTTATGGCCTTGTCGCTCGGGAAGTAGAACGGGTGGACTCTGGGTTTCGTTCGGCGATGAGCGTGCAATCGAGTTTAGTCATGCATCCCATTTATGCCTATGGAACGGAAGAGCAACGGCAAAAATATCTTCCGAAACTCGCTACTGGCGAATGGATCGGTTGTTTCGGACTGACTGAGCCTGATCACGGATCAGATCCAGGGGGCATGACCACGCGCGCAAAATCGACGAACGGGGGGTACCTGCTAAGCGGAAATAAAATGTGGATCACGAACTCGCCGTTAGCGGACGTTTTCGTTGTCTGGGCGAAAACAGATGACGGAGTCATTCGTGGTTTCGTGCTCGAAAAAGGCATGCCTGGGCTTTGCGCACCGAAGATTGAAGGAAAGTTTTCGCTACGTGCCTCGACGACTGGCGAGATTGTGATGGATGAGGTATTCGTGAGCGAAGCGCATTTACTGCCAAACGTAAAAGGACTGCGAGGTCCATTCGGATGTTTAAATCGAGCACGCTACGGCATCAGTTGGGGCGCAATGGGTGCCGCCGAATTTTGCTGGCACGCTGCTCGCTCCTACACGCTAGAACGCCACCAATTCGGCCGACCGCTGGCAGCTAATCAACTCGTGCAGAAAAAACTCGCCGACATGCAAACCGAGATAACTTTAGGCTTACTCGGATCGCTGCAACTAGGTCGGATGATCGATGCGGGCCACGGTTCACCGGAAGCGATCTCCTTACTCAAACGCAACAATTGCGGAAAGGCGCTCGACATCGCGCGAGTCGCGCGCGACATGCACGGTGGCAACGGCATCTCGGACGAGTATCACGTAATCAGACACTTGATGAATCTTGAAGCCGTCAATACGTATGAAGGAACGCATGACGTACATGCGTTAATACTCGGCCGAGCACAAACCGGGATTCAGGCGTTTACAGGTTGAATTTATGCAAGCCAGAGCGGTGCTAGAAGTATTTTCCAATTCTAAAATGAGTCTAAAGGGACCGGATTCCTGATCTTTAGCGAGCCGCCGTCTTTTGTCCAAAATGGTCTCAAAAAGTTGTTTTCTTGCAGCTTGTAG
>JAQCEL010000033.1 GCA_027618655.1 Pseudomonadota bacterium
GCCTGAATCCAGCCCCTATCGGTCCGGACCGAACTCGCCCAGACTCATTCCTGAATTGGAATTGACTGCCGTAGCCGTAGCCGTAGCCGTAGCCGTGGGCGAGTCTATCGATTCGAAATCCCCTAGCCATTGCGAACCGTGATCTAATTCTTCGTTGTCGGCGACCAACCAGCCCAACGTGCCACTTGGGCATCTCATTGGACTCCTAGCCGGCTGTCCATCCACCATCAATCATGAGTGAACTACCCGTCATCATTGCAGCGGCATCTGAGGCCAGAAACACGAAGGCCCCCATGACGTCTTCGATCTCCCCGATGCGCCCGAGTTTTATTTTTGAATGAATCCATTCGACGAGCGCTGGATTCGCAAATGTCTTTTCCGTCATCGGCGTTCGGATGAACGTCGGACAAATCGTATTCACGCGGATCTTGTCCTTGCCAAGTTCAATGGCGAGTGCGCGCGTGAGTCCTTCTATGGCATGTTTCGACGCGCTATAAATTGTGCGGTCGATGCCGCCTACATGCCCCATTTGCGAGGACGTGTTAATAATGGACCCACCCCGCCCTTTGAGCTGCATTTTTTTCACCACCGCTTTTGCGACGAAGTACGCTGCACGTACATTGAGATTCATCACCGCATCGAAATCTTCAAGTGTCATTTCGTGCATGGGTCCCGGGCGATTCGTACCCGCGTTGTTCACCAAGATATCGAACGCCGCATAGTTTTCGATGATTTGCGTGACGCGACCGACGTCTGTCACGTCGACTTCGACAGCTTCGCAAGCGCCACCACGCGCACGAATCGCATCGACAACTTGCGCTAGTTCCGCACTCGATCGCGCAGCCAACACGACATACGCGCCCGCTTCAGCAAGCGCTACAGCCGCGCCGAGACCAATGCCACGGCTCGCGCCAGTGACGAATGCACGACGGTTATCGAGACGCATGCTTGGCGTGGTTGGAAGTTTGATCATGTAGCGGCTGTGCCGTAAGGGATATCGCGCCCACCGTAGCGACGTATGCGGATGTTCGCTTGTTCCGCGTGTCCGACAAAACCTTCCAACATGCACAAGCGCGAACAATATTCGCCGACCAGAACGGAAGCGGCATCGCTCGTCACGCGCTGATAGGTATGCGTTTTAATAAATTTACCAACCCACAATCCACCGGTATATCGCCCGGCCTTTTTCGTCGGTAAGGTGTGATTCGTTCCGATCACTTTGTCGCCGTAACTCACATTGGTTCTCGGCCCCAGAAACAGCGCACCATAGTTAGTCATGCGATCGAGAAAATAGTCAGGGTCGCGTGTCATCACTTGTACGTGCTCGGAGGCGATACGATCGGCCTCAACCAGCATTTCCTCAAGCGAATCACAGACAATGACTTCGCCGAAATCTTCCCACGCCGCGCGCGCAATTGCGGCGGTCGGCAATATGTTCAACAGCCGTTCGATTTCTTTCAGCGTGTCGTCGGCGAGTTGTGGGGAAGTTGTTAATAAAATTGCTGGCGAGGTTACGCCATGTTCAGCTTGACCCAGTAGATCCGTCGCGCACAATTCTCCGTCGACGGAATCGTCGGCAATGACTAGCGTTTCTGTTGGACCAGCGAATAAATCGATACCGACTCGACCATACAATTGGCGCTTTGCCTCGGCGACGTATGCATTGCCTGGACCCACCAGCATATCGACCGGTTTAATCGATTCAGTGCCGATTGCCATCGCACCAACGGCTTGCGTGCCACCTAACACTAAAATTTCATCAGCCCCGCCTAAATGCATTGCTGCCACAATCGCTGGATGAGCGCCGCCTTCAAACGGTGGCGCTGAGGCAATGATCCGTTTAACACCCGCAACTTTAGCGGTAACCACACTCATGTGCGCTGATGCGACCATCGGATACGCGCCGCCCGGAACGTAGCAACCGACGGAGTTCACGGGAATGTTTTTGTGCCCGAGGATCACCCCTGGCAAGGTTTCGACTTCAATATCTTTTAGGGCCGCTTTTTGATGTTCCGCGAAGCCTCGGACTTGCGTTTGAGCGAATTTGATATCGGCGATGTCGCGATTCGCCACTTTGCTGATCGCGCGCTCAATGTCGGATTCGGATAATAAAAAAGAATCGGGCGTCCAGTTGTCGAACCGTCCAGACAGCTCACGCAATGCCTCATCGCCACGCGACTCGATTTCTTTGAGTAAATTTTCGACGATATGGCGAATCTTCTCGTCGTCTTGATCACGTTCGCTTTGGGGTTTACCGCGCTTTAAATAATGTGCCATGGGCGCTGTCCTAGTTGAATTACATTGGTGGTCGGGCGAACGCGGCGAGGCGCCGCCAAGGCAGGAAAGTTTAGCGCACGTATGAGATCTCGCAAACGCGCCTTTTCATCACGGAGTTAGCTCCGCTTGAATAATGCTAGCGACGAACAGCGAGGACCGACTGGGTGGGCAGGCGGTCCTACAGCGCTTTAGCCAGTCGCGCCAATTATTGACCGGCAGTCAGACTTGATACGTCGAAGATGCGTTTTATTTTTGACTTCGTCATCGTCGGATGCACTGTTTCGGTTCGTGCTTGAACCACAGTCGCAGTGTTCGCCAGCCGATCGATATTGATTTGTCCGCGCCAGCTAAGCACTGATGTTTCCAGTGATTGTTTGTCACCTGCTTTCAATCGTGGTGCGCGATAGCTTGTGAGCAATACCTTCCACAAATCATTGTCGTGGTTAAACACTAGGGATAACGCGACGCCGAGAGTTTGCGCGTCGAGAAATAGCACGCGGCTTCGATACGGGTGCCCGTCCCAGGTTGAAATCACTTCGACGACATAGCAGTTGCGCACTTGCCAGCGGTCGTTCGGTACGCGACTGTAGGGTCCGTATGTTCTTTGCAAATCTTCTTTAGTATCCGGAATGAACATAATTTGCCGCTGGCCGAGATAATTCCATTTGTAATCTAGAACTCGACCGGAGAAGCCTTCAAAATCGTCCAAGGTGCCATTCGATCCCATAAAACTATCGGACCGTTCTTGGGCCGAGAACCGCCGTACTCTGCGCTCCGTCGGCAGGTAGGTATTCACCTGATCATCAGCGTGCGGATCACGCATGCGTTCTACGACAAAACGCGTTCCCTTAATGTTGAACGGCGCGAGAAATGCGATGTAGTCTTTGAAGAACCGGGTATCGCTGTCGGGAACTTCGATGTGGTAATTTTGCTGTGGCAGCATTGCGAGATTGTTTAGATAGACGCGATGATAAGCCTGGTGTAACACGCGATCGAGATTACCGCCGCCATCGAGACCGTGTTCTGGCTGCAGTGGAGCCTGCGAACTATTGGGTCCGACGTAAGCCATGGTGAGCTCGTCAACTTTGTAGCCGTAATACTGCCAGCGATGAATTTGATCCCATGCCAGCATGTAGCCACCGGTCGCTGGATCAGCGCTTTCGATTTGTTCGATACTGAACGGTTGGCCGGCGACGTAGTTTTCTAATGCGCCGTCGGCTCCAATCGAGGCTTGTCCTTTAAATTTTTCCGTTGCCGAGGCATACGACGGATGCACTGGATAATCGCCAGTCGCCTGCATTTCGACTCCGATCGCGTCGAATTCAAACTCTTCGCGATAACCAGGGGCGATCCAAGGATGCAAGGTCTCAAGCCCTGCTCGTCCGACAACCGTTCCAGCGACTGGCGGATCTGCGACGGTTTTCTCAGCGAGCCAACTATCGATGTCGGCACGGGTAACGTCTATTGCACAGACGTTGAGCGCGAGTAAATTCGCGATCAGCGCGAACAAGCCGATCGCCACGTTGCGTAGATTCATAGGGCGATATTTCCTTCGCAAACAATTGAGGGACTGGAATAGTAGCATTCAACCTAAAAAAAGCAGTTGGCCTGTCAATTTGTGGTGAATTGAGCGGTTAACAAGCCAGGCGGTCCAGCGGTTGGGAGCATGAATTTGGCGAACGCGCGGGTGAGGATTGCGCGTAGGCGCTGCGCATCGGTCAACTGCTCCGCAGCGCTTTTCAGTGAACTCAAGAAGCCCGCCAGGCTGGTCAGAACAGCTTGTATGACCGCCTGCTTGGCATGCGTGCTGGTGATGGTCAGGCGCTTCTGTCCGGCGTGCTGCGTTTGCGTGGCGACGCCGTGCAGCAACAGCGGTCGACTGGAGATCGCCTCGAAATGCTTGTGCGGCTGGGCGAGCCGCACGAATAGAGTCCACCAGTCGTAGACCAGGGCCACCATACGCGCCATGATCCGGCAGCGCGCGAGATCCTGGGTGGTGAAACCGCCCCAGCCCCACTGATTTTTCAACTCGTCGAAGTTGTTCTCGGCGTCGGCCCGGTCACGATACAGTTGCGCAAGCGTGAGGATCTCATGCGCGGTCGAGGTGACCAGCACGGCGTACTCGTAGCGCGCGGTGGGCACGCCGCTCTCGATGAAGGCGAACTGTTCCTGGAGATCATCTTTGCCGGTGAGTAACAGCTCGCCGGTGAGCTTCCTGCGCAGCACCACCACGCGCCGCGCCCGACTCCAGCCCGACAGTGTCAAGGTGTCCTCCAAACCTTCCCAGCCTTGTCCCGCCGCTGCCCATCCGTCCGCGCGGAACAGCTTCTTGATCAGGCCTTTCACGTTCTTCGTCAAGCGCAGCTTGGTCAGGTAAGGCTGGTCGCGGGCCTCGGCTTCGCGCAGCACCGCTTCGCTGCCGTAGGCCACATCACCGCGCAGCAAAGTGGGGCGTTCAGCGGTGGGCAATGAATCCAGCCAGGCCCAGATCCCGGGCATGCTGTACAGCGGTGCGCTCTCATTACCGGGCATCACTTCCACCGCTAACGCCAGCCGCGTGTTCGCCATCAACGCGCTGTGGTAGCTGTGCGACGGTCGCCCCCGCTTGTGCGGGTTGTAGCCCACCAGCGCGCCTTCCTGCTTGCCGTAAAGGCACTTCACGGTCGTATCCAAATCCAAGATCCAGGGCGTTGCCAATAACGGCCGCGTGGTCCGGCTCAAGTGCCGCTCGAGCCAGGCGACGCCCAGTGCTTCATCCAGGCGTGCTAGGGCACGCCGCGCGGCATCTTCCGAGACCAGTTTCTCGACCCCCAACAGCTCCGGGTGAATGCCGTCATGGCGGATCGCCGTGATATGCGCGTAGCGGTGGTGTCCGGCGAGGATCGACAGCAGAAAGGTCGCCAGCACCGCACGTTTGTCCGAGCCATTGTTACTGGTGTAGGACAGCGGGCAGTCGCTCACCCACGCCTCGAACAGACCGCTCACTTTGAGGAACTCAATGAAGAACGGCAACTGCCCCAGCGGCGTCACGGCCGCCGCCGGATCCCATTCGACGTGGATCCGGCCACCAAACGTATCCAGCGCAATCGACGCTTGCCGAACCGCCAATGCCTTGCGTTTCGATTCACCCATAGGGTGACCCCCTCCCGATCAAGAAATACGCCGCTATGCCGCAGCCCGTAAGCCTTTAGCTTATCAGCACTCTGCTTCAACTGCCGTTTATAGGTTAATTCGTTGCTACGGCTCGGGGCACCAGCAGCAGGCGCGGTTGGCGATCATTCAACGGCGGGAAAATTATCCTCTTTTGCAACTGAGGGTGCCGGTACGTTTGATGCGATCGCCGGATCATTCGAGCGAACGTGCCTAGCCCAGCACATCACAACTAGTCAGCAGAGCCGACGAAATATCCCGATCGTCTCGCAAGCGATCATCCGGATGCAATCGGCACCAATCTACGACCCACCGGCCCCTTAGCCCGGTGACATCTCTGTCGGCCTCGGCGACATATCCCTAGATTAAGTCCCCGCCGGTCAGTGGCACAGCCCCTGCCCTACGTTAAACTCCGCCTCATGAATAATTCGATCGCATCCCAGCATACCCCTGTGATGCAACAATATCTGCGGATCAAAGCTGAGTATCCGGACATTCTGTTGTTTTACAGGATGGGTGATTTCTACGAATTATTTTTCGATGACGCGCGCCGCGCTGCCGTGTTACTCAACATTTCCCTGACCAAACGCGGTGTGAGTAATGGCGAACCCATTCCGATGGCCGGCGTCCCGTATCACGCCGTCGATGGATATCTTGCGCGACTCGTGCGTCTCGGCGAATCCGCCGTCATTTGTGAACAAGTCGGCGACCCGGCAGCCTCGCGAGGCCCGGTTGAACGGCGCGTCGCACGCATTATCACACCGGGCACAGTCATCGAAGACGCGTTGTTGAACGAGCGCGAAGACAACCTGATCGCCGCACTCAATCACTCTACATCGAATTTTGGTTTAGCGTGGTTAGACATCAGTGCCGGTCGCTTCCATGTGACAGAGCTCGACACAATCGATGAACTTTACAGCGAACTCGCGCGCCTAAAGCCCGCCGAGATCTTGCATCCAGAAACATTCGATGGGGCCGTGCAGGATACATTTTCGTCGAATAGTCAGTCACGCCCTGATTGGCATTTTGACTACGAGGCGGCCAGCAGAAATTTATGCGCACGCTTTGGCACGAAAGATTTAATAGGTTTCGGCTGCGAAACCATGACGTCTGGGATCGGGGCGGCGGGTTGCCTACTCAAGTATTGCGAAGATAACTACCGGGGCCAATTGTCCCACTTACGCGGGCTTAAAACGGAACACCGCCGCGACGCAATTTTGATGGACCCAGCGACGCGTCGCAACCTCGAGCTCGACAGAAATCTCCACGTCCATTCGTCCGCGCCCACGTTAGCCGAGCTACTGGATACAACTGCAACTGCAATGGGCGGGCGGTTGCTCCGTCGTTGGCTAAACACACCGAGCCGCAACCACCGTGAACTCGAACACCGCCATCACGTCGTTACAAGACTTTGCACGAATCCGGATCTCGACACCGTACGCGAAAAATTAAGCGCCATCTGCGACGTAGAACGTATTGCGACAAGAGTCGCTTTGAAATCCGCGCGACCTCGCGACTTAAGCCAATTGCGCCAATCGATTTGCGCGATACCGGATCTTCGGGATTACTTCAGTGCGATTGACAGTCCACGAATTGAACAATTGCTCGCTCAGTGCCATGAACATGTGGAATTATTGCGCCTACTTCAATCGGCACTCGTCGAAACGCCGCCTGTTTTAATTCGCGATGGTGGGGTAATTGCAGCAGGCTTCAATAGCGAGCTAGACGAACTTCGCGGTTTGAGCGAAGACGCTGATCAGTACTTAATTGACTTAGAACGACGCGAACGGGAGCGTAGTGGATTGTCGTCGCTCAAAGTGGGTTACAACCGAGTACACGGCTACTACATAGAAATTAATCGCTCGCAAAGCGACCGCGTGCCAGATGATTATATGCGTCGGCAAACGCTGAAATCCAATGAACGATTTTTGACACCCGAGCTGAAAAGTTTCGAAGCACGGGTCTTGTCAGCGAAGGAAAAAGCGCTGCGTCTTGAAAAAGCGCTCTACGACGATCTGCTCGACCAAATTTCACTGGAAGTCCATCTATTGCAAGAATCGGCGGCGGCGTTATCGGAACTCGACGTTTTGGCGAGTTTTGCGGAACGAGCAGCGTCTTTATCGATGGTTGCTCCGAAATTTACCACTGCAACACAATTGAAGATTGTCCAGGGTCGGCATCCGATTGTTGAGCATATGAATCCTGGCGTGTATGTCGCGAACGATTTAGATCTCGACGACGAAACCCGAATACTGATCGTCACCGGTCCAAATATGGGCGGCAAATCAACCTACATGCGCCAAACGGCCATCATTGTCATCATGGCTCATATCGGCAGCTTCGTGCCTGCTGACAGCGCAGTTCTAGGCCCGATCGATGCCATATTTACGCGTATCGGGGCCGCAGATAATCTTGCCGGCGGTCAAAGTACGTTTATGGTCGAAATGACCGAAACAGCGAACATTTTGCACAATGCCACCGCCGAAAGTTTAGTCTTGATTGACGAAATCGGACGCGGCACGAGTACCTTCGATGGCGTGGCGTTGGCCTGGGCCGCGGCCGAGCACTTAGCCACGATAAATCGTTCGCATTGCTTGTTCGCGACACATTATTTTGAATTGACCGCCCTGTCGGAGACTTTTCCGCAATTGCGCAACGTGCGCTTAGATGCAATTGAAAACGGCGACGACATTATATTCATGCACAGCGTGAAACCGGGTCCGGCAAGTCGTAGCTACGGTCTCGCGGTTGCGCGCCTCGCTGGGATCCCCCGCGAGGTAATTTCCCGGGCTCATCAACGCTTAGTAAGTATCGAGAGTCTATCGTTAGAAGCACCTATCGAAAAACCCAACGGCCAGCTAAAGCTATTCGACCAAAAAGAAGGTCAAATCCGTGCGCTTTTGCGCAGTATTGACCCTGACCGCTTGTCGCCGAAAGAAGCACTCGATCTGATCTACGAGCTTCGCTCGAAGCTTGACGGCGAGTAATTTTTAAGTTTCGTAATTGCTCCATGTGACGTAATTATGGGCCTCTACAGCGGGAGAATATTTTAATTTGGGACAGTGCAGAGACGTGGTTATAATGGCGCTCCTTTCCGTAGCCTGATGACCCTAACCATGACTTTTGTTGTTAACGAAAACTGCATCAAGTGTAAGTACACCGACTGTGTTGAAGTGTGCCCAGTAGACTGCTTCCACGAAGGACCAAATATGCTGGTTATCGATCCAGATGAGTGTATTGATTGCACTCTTTGCGAACCCGAATGCCCAGCTGAGGCGATTAAGTCTGAAGACGATATCGCGCCAGGAGAAGAACACCTACTTGCCCTGAACGCGGAACTTTCGCGGATGTGGCCAGTAATTAACGAAATGAAAGAGCCGCCGGCAGATGCCGACGAGTGGAAAGACAAGCCGGATAAATTACAGTATCTCGAGCGATAGTTCGGAATTAGCGAATAATAAAAATACGGCCGCCGAATTCGGCGGCCGCAATAGGAGGGCCTGCCGAGCGCACGATCACCCGGCAGTGTTTCTCTAAGGAAACCTGCGGCGGCCATCCTTGGCTTTCGCGGCAGAAGGGCGTCCCTGCCCGTCTGATGGTTAACATATCCTTATCTCAGCGCAGTTTGAAATCCGGATCCTGCAGAACGATAAATACATTAACTACATATCTATCAAAAAGTTAACGAGTGAATTGCGCGAATCCCATCTCGCTAATTAGAAAATCGGAGTTTTCTAAAAGGAATAAATCCCGAAGATTCGGATCACATGCGCCTGCGACGTAAAGGCCTTTTGGAAGAATCCAGAGATTTCGCCGGAGATAGGTATTGAAAACCCTGCTGAGCGACTGCGGTTTAGGCCCGACAGACACCCGACTTGAGTTTTCCAGGCGCCGGTGCCCCGACAACTCGCAATAAAAACAGGGAAAGGCAACCAGAGAGTCGGTAGACGTTTAAACGTTCGGTGTTCGGCGCCACCGAGAAATCTCGGTGGGATTAATCCGGCCGCGAAAGTGGATCGACGAAGACGGGAAGACGCATTGCGGCGATCGCAGCAATATTCAGGCCCGCGATTCGCAAGAATTTCGCATTATGAAATCACCAGCGACTGACGCAAGTATCACATCGCGCCAACATCGAACCGAGCCACTCCTAAAATCGCACGAAAAAGACCGCAGTGAAAAGAGCGCGCGAAAATAACCGGTCGCGGCTGCAAAGCGAGACCGCCGGGCCAAATGTTTAGCCGCACAGAATTCGAAGCAAAAGATTGAGCGAGCCTCATTAAATTACACCGTTGATGAACAGAGAAATCCGGTTTTCCTATCCGATGAAGAGCTGACGACGGCGATCTCGCAAGCCGATCCAGCAATCGCGCGATTGTGCGATTAGTCATCTCTGCGGCGAGGCGGTTTTTCGCTACTCTTATGTTATGTTTCAAGGTAGTATCACCGACACCTCGATTCAACAATAAGTTACTGGTGGGGATGAAACAGGCATTCTGGAAATCCGACGGTTTCGTCGGAATCGCAATATCGTTACTTTTTCTCACGCTTTGGCTGGGTGGCAACGCCGTGCTAGGTGGGTTCGAGCGCGATGCTTACGACCTTGGCGTGCGGCTATCGTCTGCCGATCCGGGTAGCAAAATTGTGGTCATCGCAATCGATAACAAGAGTGTCACAAATATCGGTCGATGGCCCTGGCCACGCGAAATCCACGCGAAAATGATCGACATACTCGCCGCCGGCGGTGCAAAAACAATCGGCAACACTATCTTCTACTCAGAGTCGCAAGTCGATGCGGGATTGACTTGGATCCATCGGCTTCGAGGGTTGCTTGAAGGCATACCGTTGGGCGAAAAAACCAACGACATCTCAAATACCTTGGATGCGGCAGAAATAGAGTTAGACACGGATGGCTTGCTCGCAAAAAGCTTGACGGCTGCTGCCAACACGGTCATTGCGATGCAGTTTGATCCGGGTGAACCGCTGGGCAATCCGGACACGGAACTAGCGCAATACGTAACTCGATTCATGATCCCCGAAGCAAATATCAGCGACTCAACAGGCGGATTAGCGCCAGAACCGTGGCAAATGATCAAGGCAGTACCGCCCATCCCGACGTTAGGGGAACCAGCCATTGCGCTCGGGCATCTATTAAGCCTGCCAGACGTCGACGGCGGGATCCGCTCAGAACCGTTGATTGTTAGCTACTACGATCGCCTTTTCCCGTCGCAATCGCTAATGATCGCGGCGGCCAGCCTTAATTTGGGTGTGAAAGACATCAAGGTAAACCTCGGCGACAGCGTTGAACTCGGGCGGTTGAAAATCAAGACCAGCAACGATTTATTCATGAACGCCTTTTTCTACCCAGGACGCGAAGGAAATCGATCAGCGTTTGATACGTATTCCTTCTACGACGTCATTCAAGGCGATATTCCGGTTGAGAACTTCAAAGATAAAATCGTCTTGATTGGCCCAACGGCATTTGGCTTAGGTTCTAACCTTCATACACCGATTGGCGACCTTGCCGGCCCGGTTCTCATCATGGCGCACACGGTTGCAAGTATCCTAAACGAGCATTTTTTTATTCAACCGAGTTGGGCCGGCAGTGCTGAATTTTTCGCGATCCTGCTAATCGCAGCTTATTTGGTTTTCTTTCTACCGAAACTTAAGGCCGGTGCTGGTGCAGTTATCACCTCTTCGCTGCTCGTTACATTAGTTGTTACCGAACTCGGTCTGATTGTTTCGCAAGGCATGTGGTTGCAATTAATGGCCGCCGTAGCACTACTGGTGGTCGGACACATATTACTCACGACCAAGCGCTATCTCGTTACCGAGGCAAGTAAGTTGCGCTTGGACGTCGATTCCGCAATGAACAACAAGGCACTCGCCCTACAGCATCAACAAAAGGGCGAACTGGACATGGCGTTTGACTATTTCCGCCGCTGCCCACCGGAAGAGTCGACGTTAGAGGCAATCTACAATTTGGCTATCGATTTCGAGTCGAAACGTAAATTCAATAAGGCTGCTGCCGTTTACGAATACATTGCTGGTAAGAATTCTGAGTTTAAGGATATTAAAGTTAAGGTTAATCGGGCCAAGCAACTCGAAGAAACAATACTCCTTGGGGGCGGCAGTGGTGGCTCCACGTCTGGAACCATGTTGCTTGACGGTTCCATTTCGAAGCCCATGCTCGGGCGCTACGAAGTCGAAAAGGAGCTTGGCAAAGGCGCAATGGGCGTCGTCTACCTTGGAAAAGATCCGAAGATCAACCGAGTCGTGGCCATAAAAACGATGGCGTTGGCTCAGGAATTTGAAGCGGACGAATTAGAGGATGTGAAAGCTCGCTTCTTCCGTGAGGCGGAAACTGCCGGACGTCTTCAGCATCCAAATATTGTTACGATCTACGATGCAGGCGAGGAGCATGACCTTGCTTACATCGCGATGGAGTTCCTCGAAGGCCATGACTTAACCCGCTATACAAAGGCAGATTCGCTATTGCCATTGCCGATCGTTATGGGGATCGTCTTTAAGTCGGCAATGGCACTGGATTTTGCACACAAAGCGAATGTAGTCCATCGCGATATCAAACCAGCGAACATCATGTACGAGCCGAACAAAAAACAGGTGAAGCTCACTGACTTCGGTATCGCCCGAATTACGGATTCGAGTAGGACTAAAACCGGTATGGTTCTCGGTACACCGTCGTATATGTCCCCTGAGCAACTGTCGGGTAAAAAAGTCGATGGTCGTTCAGATCTATTTTCACTCGGCGCCATGCTCTATCAATTGACGACTGGGAATTTACCGTTCAAAGGCGATTCCATGGCGACCTTGATGTACAAAATCGCGAACGAACCGCATCCGGACATTTTCGAAGTAAGACCCGATTTAGCCCAACAAAAACCGTGCCTTGCCGCAATCATTGATAAGGCCTTGCAAAAAGACGTCGCCAAACGCTACCAGACAGGAGCGGAAATGGCGAAAGACATCCAAGCGTGCGCCAAACAAGTAGTTAAGTAGTTGGAAATTGCAAATGGTCGAGCAAGGACACGACAGTTCTGCATCGCGGGATCGATTGGATCACGGGTGACGCAAAACAGCGACACCTCCTTCTATCCGCTCGGGGATCAAGCCTAGCTCTGCCTGCTAGGCTCTCCCGTGCAATAGCCCCGAGTAGTCATGGATCTATCAAGTAAAATTGAATTCGTTAACGTTTCCGATACGGGACGTAAACGACCACACAATGAGGACTCCGCAATAACCGATCCCGAAATTGGCCTCGCGCTGGTCGCTGATGGTATGGGTGGCTATAAGGCGGGCGAAGTCGCCAGTGCAATCGCGGCGAAGGCGGTCCTAGATATCTTGCGCGGCGACGTCTCGTTACCGCGGAGCGCCCGAGATGATGATGATGTAGATGGTGACTCGAGTTTATCTGCTGAAGCGCGGCTGGTACGGGACTCGATTATTGACGCGAATTCGCATATTTACCGAACTGCGACGGAAGTACCGCAATGCCAGGGCATGGGGACGACCATTGCCGCGGTCTATTTCCACGACAACACGGCGATCATCGCGCACGTCGGAGATTCCCGAGTTTATCGCTTTCGTGATGATGACCTCTCGCAGGTCACGAACGACCACTCGCTGGTCCAGGAATTGATCGACCGTGGTTTTTTCACCCCGGAGGAAGCCGAGGCCAACACACCGAAGAATCTGGTTACGCGGGCGCTTGGAATTGACGCCGCAGTGGAAGTAGATGTACAGCAGAAGGCCACGCAGCCTGGGGATATTTACCTGCTTTGTTCGGACGGCCTAAATGATATGGTAGATGATGAAGAAATTCGCTTAACCCTAAGTAAATATAGTAGTAATCTTGCCGAGGCCGCGCACGAGTTAGTGCGGTTAGCGAATGAGAGTGGCGGGAAAGATAACATATCGGTAGTCCTCGCGAGACCGCGGGCGCCGTTCCCAGCGAACGCCGGGATGATTTCCAAATTTATCAGTTTAATGACGCGAGGCAGCTAGGATAAGGCGAAACAATGGCTAAACTTGTTCTCGGCTTAAATGGGGTAGTACAAGGGGAATATCCGCTCAATAAAGAACGGATATCACTCGGTCGCAAACCCGACAACGACATACAAGTCGACAACTTAGCGGTCAGTGGCAAGCATGCACTTGTTATCACGATCCTGGACGACTCGTTCCTAGAGGATCTCGGTAGTACCAACGGTACTTACGTCAACGGGAAACTCATTAAAAAGCACGCTCTCAGAGATGGTGACGTCGTGGGTATCGGCAAGCATGAGCTTAAATATGTCAATGAGCATGCGACTGCCGACGACGAAGACTTTGAGAAGACGATGATCATCCGTCCGGGTTCGGCAAGTGCCGCTGTTGCAGCGGCAAGAGCTGCCGAAGAAGCGGCGAAGACCGGGAATGCACCTACGGCTGCGGCGGCGCCAACGGGCACTCCAGCCGCCCCGTCTAGAATGCCACTCGGTAAGCTGCAGGTCCTCAATGGTCCTATCGCTGGCAAGGAATTAAAACTGACGAAGGCCTTAATTACGTTGGGTAAGCCAGGAGTCCAAGTCGCCGTCATATCACGCAGACCGCAAGGGTACTTCTTAACGCATATCGAAGGCGATGGTAAGAACAACAACTATCCGGTCGTCAACGGCGTAGCGCTAGGACCTCAGGCCTATACGATGAATCACGGCGACATCATCGAACTCGCCGGTATCAAAATGGAATTTAGCGTCACTGCCTAAACTGTTAGGAAAATAACGGCCGACCCGTTGGCCGTTATGCGCGAATTCGATGCCGGACCGCCAGTCAAAGGCGCCTACTTCGCGGTAAAAGTATATACACCGTCCCAACCACGGGGCGGTGCACTCGCGCGATATTGAGCCACGCGCTCGACGTATACCTTATACAAGCCAGGCGATCGCGAGATTCTCTGCAAGTTCAGAAGATTCATCTCTGCCATATCCCATTCCTGACCGCGATAGAGCCGTAGGGCTTCCCGGTAAAGTTTGAGTTCCGCTTTCCATTCTTTATCCAAATCTTCTACCAAGCAAAGTGGCTGATAGATAACGACCGGCTTGTCTTTTCCTTTTACCCTAACGCGATCCAACTCTCGATACGCATATTCAGGCACAGCGTCTTTCGTGCTTTCGCTAACAATTAGCGGAACGCAATAACCTTTGGTCAATCCTTCAAGTCTCGAACCTAGGTTTACTGCATCTCCTAGAACGGTATAGGCGATGCGGAATTCTGAACCCATGTTGCCGACGCTCATCATGCCGGTATTAATACCGATCCCGATCTGAATCTCAGGCCAGCCGCGACTGACGAATTGCGCATTAACTTCGTCGAGACGCTGCAACATTTGCATGCCGGCATCAAGTGCATGCTTGGCATGGTCACGATCGTCGATGGGCGCACCCCAGAACGCCATAATGGCGTCACCCATGTATTTATCGATCGTGCCACGCTGTTCGTGAATCACGCGCGTCATCGGCGTGAGAAACAAATTCATAAGTTCGGCTAACTCAGTCGGAGCCAAACCCTCGGAGATCGTCGTAAACCCGCGAACGTCGGAAAACAGCACGGTGAGTTCCTTACTCCTAGCATCAAGCGAATAGTCAGCCGGGTGATCGGCCATCTCGTCGACCAATTCAGGCGGGATGTACTGGCCAAACAACCCGGTAATTTGGCGTTTGCCCCGCGTTTCGACGAAATATCCATAGGACATATTCAGAACGAACATGGAAAGCAACATCATGATCCCGGATGCTAGAGGAAGAACAAAGTTTCCGGCTGTCCAAACGAGGAAATTAAATCCGAAATAAAGCAGTAACAAACTTGCTGTGGCGATCGTTGCGGCCAGCGGGCTCAATAGTGGCACAACGATCGCCATCACTAAACCAAACAGTAGTAGCAGCAAAACTTCCGCGCCGAGCGCGTATTCGGGGAGTTGTTTTATCGTGCCATCGAGCATGCCGCTGATTAAATTAGCGTGTACTTCAACTCCAGGAAAAGCTTCAGCAACTGGTGTCGATCGTAAATCGAATAGTCCAGGGGCGGTTGTCCCGACCAATACGGTCGCGCCTTTGAGGACTGCCTTGTCGGCATTACCATGCAGTACATCAGTGGCCGAAACATAGGGATAACTGCCTTTGGCACCGCGATACGGGACTAATGTCTGCAGCCGACGATCGACGGGAATCAGTTTATTCGCGACCGTTAGCCACTCTAATCCAGCGTAGCCTTTGCCGCCGAATAAAGGCTTTTCGAATCGTGGCTTCACCTCTTTTGAACCGAGCAAATGTCGGACAACTTCCAATGATAAAGACGAGTAATACTCGTCTTCGTACTCAATCAGCATCGGAACTCGGCGGATGACACCATCGGGATCTGGAACTGGATTGAAATGTCCGGATCCCATTGCACTAGATTCTAATTGCTGGAGGTTAGCGCCGAACCCGTCAGCTACATGGAACGCAATTCGCTTACCTTTGAACGTGCCCTTAACAAAAGTAGGGCTTGGTAACTGACCGATCTTAGAAGCTTCCTCTCTATCAGCCACAAAATTGAAGTAGTAGCCTAGTACGACTGGGTACTGTTGAATAGTTTCCGAAAATCGACCGTCGTAATCGAGGTGCGGGCGCAATACTTGGAGTTGTGCGCGAAACATTTCATTGGCTTTTAATTGATTTTCGGCTAGTTGCTCTAAAACATTCAGCCCGGAGCTCTCGTCGGGCTCGGCAAATACGATATCGAAGCCGACAATCGCGACCTCGTACTTGTCGAATAGGGATTCGACGAGGTGTGATAGTTTGTCTCTGCCCCATGGCCAGCGCCCCTCGGCAGTCAAACTCGCCTCATCGATGTCGACGATGACAATCCGGTTGTCTACTGTCTCGGGCATCGTCAACAACAAACGCTTGTCGTAGGCGATGTTCTCCATTTGAGAAATAAATCCGATTCGGAACCAATCGGCGGCGTGAGATAGATAAAATAACAAGACGGCAAAGCACAGTCCAATTCGAACGCCGTTATCTTCTATCTTGGATATCAATACTGACATTCTCATCCTCACCATTGGGAAGCACTGTTTTGCCTATCGGTCAGCCCTAACGGAGTGACTGACCGCTAACCACCAAACGACGTCATACAGATCATGTTAAGGGTCACTGTAGCCTCCTCTAGGACCACCAAGCGTTTAAGACCACAACAACCTGCGAGATAGAGTCGTCGCGACAAATGTGGCTCGTTAGTAACCTAACGCCGTCCCTGCGTCGGCGATGAAACGACGAAATATCTTTTCGATAGCGACCGAAATCGCCGCAACACTGGCTTCGATATCATCATTGACGATTGACGAAATTTCTTCATACTCGCGAGCCAACAGCAAGGTCGGTGGCGATTTTAGCGCGGCTAGCTCGAGGTCAAGTACGACGGCAACGCCTGTGTAATCACCATCGACGACTTGCTCAAATCGTAGAATTTTCCCGCTGATCTCATACCCGCTTTGGTGAACATTTGAGGTGGACACGAGGGGTGCGACATTGGCGGCTCGTAAGTAGCTAACAAGTTCCTGTTGCAACATTCGCTCCGGGCTATCTACCCACAAATCATAGCGATGCTGGCGGACAACAAATTTTCCGCTTTCGGAGCGGACTATCGAGCGTTCTCGGTGAACACCATCGGCCTGAAACTTCGCTACGCGGACGGATTGCGCTGTCCACGGCGAAGTACTCGAGTTCGCGCCCAGGTGATTGACACTCAGTTGGTAAAATCGATCACTCGGCAACGGTTTTAGCGCGCCACACGCCGGTAGTATCACGAACCCTAGAATCGCGGCTAGTTTTGCGTAAGACCAGCCGCTATTCGCTAGCATCTTTTTATTGCGTTCCACGGATAATTCGCGCCGGATTGTCACGGACCGACTGGGAAAATTCATGTAATTGCCGCGCGCTGCCTTCAACGTTATACAAAATTGTGCCCAAATGTTCATTGACTGTCTTTAGTGCATCGTGCATCTGTTGCATTGACAGGCTGGCGTTCTCAACTGAGGTCCCGACTTGCTCGCTGTTGTCCCCGACTAAATGTTTGAGTGCCGCTAACGTCTCACCCATTTGCACGCGCGTCAGTTCGATGCGCGAAATGAGCCCGCCTAAATTGAGCGCGCCATCGTCCAAATGAATGAGGAATTTTTCGATGTGCTGCTGATTCTCAGGCCCTAAAATCTTGTTCATTTGTTGGACACTATGATCAAGCTTGGCAAGCACAGATTGTGCGTCGGCCATGAGATCCTCATTGAGTCGCTTGTTAAACGTGTCGACTAAAGGCCCAAGTTGTTCGCGCCGGAAACTGATCCCTTCGGCGGAAAGTTCGTCGATGCGCTTATTCAAATTCACCAGCACGGGTACTATCCCGTCTCTCGACAGAGTTTGAAATTCGCCCGCCGCCTCGTTGATTACGGCGAAAAGATCCTGTTGTTCTTGACCGTTAATTTCACCCCCTGGTGAAATAGCTTGCTCACTAGTTCCAGCATCAATATCGATTTGGACAGCGGCTATCAATCCGGAGGCGACCACCTTTGCGACACTATCTGCCGGAATTTTCCAGTCACGGGTGATACTGACAGTAATCACGTACTCCATACCGGCTTCGGCGGGGGTCGGTTCAATAGCTTCTATTTGACCGACCTTGTATCCCTCGTAGAAGACCCCAGTACCGAACTTCAAGCCATGAACATTGTTGTACCTAACCGTGTAGTGATCAGCAGGACCCGTGCTGCCCGTGACGAAATACATCAGTACAAAAAATGCGAATAGCACGGCAAGGACGAAAATTCCAACAGCGAAATAATTGACCGTGTCACGTTTCATCGCTGCACAATTTCCTGCGGATTTAAGCTCATCGGGATCATATTAGCTTTGAAGGGTAGCGGTTCCGCCGGTTAACCGATCCATATACGCCTCAGCATCAATTTCTTCGTGCCGAGATCGGCGGTTTAGCAGGTCTTGGACTCGCTCGATTTTTGAATTTCTCACTTCTTCGACCGAACCCGCCAGAAGAATTTTGCCATGATCTAACACGATAATGCGATCGGCAATCTTAAATGCACTCTCGAGCTCGTGGGTAACGACGACGATAGTCATCTGCATCGAGTCACGTAGTTTCAGGATTAAATCGTCCAATTCGGAAGCCACCACAGGATCAAGTCCAGCGGACGGTTCGTCGAAAAACAACATTTTAGGATCCATCACAATCGCGCGTGCAAGGGCCGCGCGTTTTATCATCCCACCGGAGAGTTGGGCAGGCATAAGATTTTCGAAGCCACCGAGATTAACGACTTCGAGTTTCATACGCGCCATGATGCCGATTGTCGAGTCGTCAAGATTTGTGTGCTCGCGAAGTGGCAGCTCGACGTTTTCGCCGACGGTCATCGAACTAATTAAGGCCCCACCTTGAAAGGAGACACCCATGTTAGTGCGCAGATCGTGGAGTTGCGCTGCGCTGATTCTCGCAATGTCCTTACCAAGCAGAATAATACTGCCCGAAGTCGGCGTGTGTAGACCGAGCATATGACGCAATAATGTGCTCTTCCCGGATCCACTACCGCCCATGATTATGTTGATCTCGCTAGGCTTTATTGCCAGGTTCACACCGTCAAGAATTTTTCTTGGACCGTAGTGCGTTACGAGATTTTCTACGCGAATTGCGTAATCTTGATCCATTAGGGTTAGCGATTTAGAAAATACGTAAACGTCATGTCGGCCAGTACGATATATGAGATCGCAAGAACAACCGCCCGCGTCGTCGCTCGTCCTACACCTTCTGCGCCGCCGGTTACGGAAAACCCGTTGCTGACGCCGATGAGCGTAATTATCACGGCGAATATCACGCTTTTTAGCAGACCTTGCAGCACATCATTGGGCGTAATGAACGATGTGCCCTGATCCCAATAAGCGACATACCCGAGTCCGAGATCTAAATTGCAATAAACAGCGCCACCCAACATCGCAGCTAAATCGGAAAACAGCGTGATGCATGGCATCATCAGCAGCATCGCAAGCATAACCGGTGACACCAAATACCGTACTGGGTTAATGCCCATCACGCGCAATGCGTCTATTTCTTGATTGACTTGCATCGTGCCCACGCGGGCGGCCAGCGCAGAACCGGTTCGCCCCGCAACTAAAATCCCGGTGATTAAAGGGCCAAATTCACGGGTGACGGATAGTGCGATGCCTAATACAACTTGAGTCTCAGCACCAAACTGCTTCAACGTATGCGCACCTTGAATCGCGAGCATGACTCCTATCGCGAACGACAAGATGAATACGATGGGTAGTGCTGCAATTCCGGTTTCGACCATTTGCGAAACGGCGGCTCGGAAACGTACTGGCTGCCGTTTTAGAGGACCCGCAACGACCCAATAGAAACTCTCGAAAGTCAACGCCAAGTAATAACCAAATTCTTCGACGAACTCGACTGTTGAGCGACCCAAACTTTCTATTGACTGTCGAAAATCGCCCACCGCTTGGTCAGCCATCCGTATTCACGCACTCCTCCACCGTTGCATAAATTGGGAATACCTTGTTGAGTCTTGCAAGTTCCAAAACGCTCATGGCAGGGCCGCTAACGCCAACCAGGCCAAATTTTAGATTTTTCTTCTTCGCCGTTTGATAGCCTTCTACCAAACTCGCCACGCCGGAACTGTCGATGTAGGTAACATTCGACAAGTCAACTAACGTGTTCTTCTTTGATCCCAAACAATCCAATATCGTCTTGCGTGCGTCGGGAGAACACGATAGATCCACGTCACCCGTCAACAACACAATTGAGAATCCCCGATCTTCCTCTACCTGGTATGCCATGTTATGCGCCTCGTGTTTTCCCGTTTAAGTCAATTGCTCTGATTTATCGATAAGTGACAAAAGTATATTTCGGCCCGCGAACCACTATTCTAAAGTCTTTCGCCCATTAGTTTGAATTTCAGCTCCGTGCCGCTCGCTGTGATATTAAATAATCTTTTTTCTCATCCGTAGAAAATTCCCAGCCCGGTTCTCGAGATTGCCATAGGTACAATCGTCCATGATCTCTTGAATGAAATGGGTTCCTAACCCACCCGGCTTTACGTCGTCCAAATCTCGCGGCTGAATGAGTTTGGGATCGATCGGCGCGGCATAATCCGTGAGTACCACTTCCAAATTACCATGCTCTGTTTGAATCTCGAGCAGGATTTCTCCGGATTTGTCGCCTTTGTACGCGTGCTGCATGATATTCATGCACGCTTCGTTAATCGCAATGACTAGATCCGATATTAGCTTTTTGGAGCATCCTATTTCTTCGGTTACTTCCTGGACTTTTTCGCGCACCATACGGAGGCGTTTCGGATCGGATAGGAAGCGGAGTTCAAGCATTGGGGACTCAGCCATGCACTTTCGTCTCAATTAGTAATAAGGTTAGGTCGTCGTGAACGGTGCGATTTTGCTCATAGATCCGCTCGACAATCGCTTCGAGGCGACGCTTTGAATCAAACTGGGTCGCGTAGGCGATAATTTCACACAAACCGCCCACCCCAAGTTCGGACCCGTCTGGTGCAAGACTCTCAGTAACACCGTCAGTGAATAGGTAAAGACTCCCCTCACCTAATTCGAATCGGGTTGTTTCGAACTGCAGCTCAGTCAAAATCCCGATCGGCGGGGAGGTCGCCCTCAATTCCGTATAGGTCCCGTCGTTACGCCAAAAAACGGGCGGCTGATGCCCCGCATTCGAAAGCTCCACGACCCCAGTCTCTGGGTGAATATAACCGGCGACTATTGTGACAAACATCCCGAGCGACGCCGTCTCACAGATTTCGGCATTGACTTGATCAAGGAGTTCCGCCGGTCCGGCAGCGGTTTTCGCCAAACAACGCAACAGGCTGGTTGTTTTTGCCATCAATAACGCGGCGTTCATACCCTTGCCGGACACGTCAGCGAGACTAAAATAAATCTTACCGCCTTGGACGGCGCAATAATCAAAAAAATCTCCGGAGACTTCGCGCGCCGGAATATTGAGTCCGTGCACGGGAAAAGTCGCTGGTGACACGGCCGGTAGTAGACTTAATTGAATCTGACGGGCTAATTCTAATTCTTTGCGCACACGCTCTTGTTCAACCAAAGCCTGAGCCATTCTCGCGTTATGTATGGCAAGCGCTGCGCCGGAAGCGACCGCCGTCGCCAAATACATGTCGCTTGCGGCGAATAGACCATCGCCACTGCGTTTGTTAATTAATTCGAGAACGCCAATGCAATTGCCACGCACTGTCAACGGCGCGCACATAATGGATCGGGTGACGAACCCCGTATCTGCATCCACAATGCCTGCAAAATGATCATTCTGGGATACGTCACGAACGATTTGAGGTGCGTTCTTTGCCACTGTTTCGCCGACGATCCCTTGGTCTGGTCGCAGACGGAGTCCGGTGACATCCACGGGTCCCGCGCATTTTCGACAGATTAACGCTGCGCCGTTCTCCTCAACCAAGAAGATCGATGCTGCTTCGGCATTCAAGTAGACGATGATCTGATCAATCGCTTTTTGCAGGGTCTCTTCTATGTTCAAAGAGCTTGCAAATTCCTGGGTCACATCGGCGAGCAATCCGGCCAAACGTTCGCCGGTGCGGGCTGTGTTGCCTTCATAAAGCGAATCTATCGCCATCTCGCCACTCATTGGGATCGCGTTAAACAAGCCAAGTACTCGGCCTCGTCCGGTGGGACGGAATCACGCTGCGCTCGCCATAAGCTCGCAGACAAGCAATCGATCATTTTGTGTTCAACCAAATGCGCGTCCAGCCGACGATTCCTAAGCATCGAATTGTACGCTTTAACGACTCCGGGTGGACGATCGGTTTGCAGCTGTTCGGCAATTGCGATGTGCAGGCTCATATGTAGAAATGGGTTTGCCGTTAGGCCATCGACGCCGAATTCCGTGTTCAATGCGCGATCTGGGGTGCTGAGTATTTGGTGGTATTCAGGGTGCCGCCGAATGACACTCGCGAGCATCTGTTCTAACGGCTCCAATGGTGCTTCGTCGACCATTTTCTCCCAGACACTAATGAAGTGAGAGCGAACGTCATCGCGTGATTGCGCGAACATGATCCTCTCCAATTCTCGACATTAGTTCCAAGCAGGTGGCACCTCGAATAATTCACTCATCCAACGGTACCATAGTTGGCTTTTTCGTCCCATTCACAGAGGTCGCTCACGCAACATCCACCACATTTTGGATTACGCGCTGTGCAGGTATATCTGCCGTGTAATATCAGCCAGTGATGGGCATCGGACAGATAACGCTTGGGAACCGCGTCCAGAAGCCCAAGCTCGACGGCCAAGGGTGTTTTCCCTAACGCAAGAGAGGTCCTGTTGGAAACCCGGAAAATATGCGTATCGACCGCGATAGTCGGCTCGCCAAACGCCGTATTCAGGACGACATTTGCCGTTTTTCGCCCAACTCCTGGCAACGCTTCGAGCGCTGCGCGATGATTTGGAACGACTGAACCGTGCGCTTCGACGAGGATCCGGCAGGTAGCGATAATATTCTTTGCTTTAGCGTTAAATAGACCGATGGTCTTTATGTACTTCTTTAAACCGTCCTCACCTAAGGCAAGTATCCCTTCGGGCGTGTTTGCTTTCGCGTAGAGCAGCGTCGTCGCCTTGTTGACCCCGACGTCCGTGGCCTGCGCGGACAGTATCACCGCAATGAGTAGCTCAAAGACCGAGTTGTATTGAAGTTCTGTCGTTGGCGCCGGGATCCGACGTTTCAAACGGCGAAAAAATTGTCTGCGTTGTGCTAGTTCCAAGACTCAGCCTTCGTTTAGTTAGACCTGTTGACCGACTGTTGCAGAACGCTCGCCCGCATCCGCACGCAATGCTGGTCGACTTATTGGTTCATCGCCTTGCAGCCGCCGCCGTAAGCTGTTGCCACAAGCCAATACGAGCGCTAACAATATTAATGCACCAGACGCGTCCCCCAGTATTGGCAGCGGCCCAGTCTTAACTTGGGGCACTAACGACGGGAGCGACGCGAGCATCGATGCATCAGTAAATACCCGACCATAGGTAGCGAGTTCGCGTAGCGCGCCGAACGCAATCATGAAAATCATAATTGCCAGGCAGTCACGTGCACTCCGGCGCATCGTGACGAGTAATGACGAGCGCTCAGCGACTTCTTGAACGTAACTCAGCAACAAGCAGTTGCTAGCGATAAGCGCTGGGTAAATACTCAAAGTCGCAACGAGTTCATAGTACTCAATGCTTGCCAGCGCTAAAACGAGAGCCGTGATGAATGAGGTCACTAGCGCATGGTAGATTGGTTGAAGTCGCCAACTTACCGTATGTCGCAGTAGCGCCGTCGCACTCGCGGCGCAAAGCACCACTAGCGCAAGCAACAGGGTAATAGCCGCGCCCTTCAGCGCGGTATTCGACACCGCAAGCAATGGGCACAGGCCAATCAGCCGCGCTGTCAACGGATTGCCGAGCGCAACGAAACACGCACAATCAGAACATCGCCTGAGCGCGCCCGAAATCAACGTTCTAGCTCTCGCGATTCAAGATATTGGAGAGCCGTCGCGACACCGGTCACGACCGCGTTCGCAGTGATAGTAGCGCCGCTTAGTCCGTCAATTTCTCCGCCGTTGCTGCGCAGTTGCCATAAGTTTCGCAATGGATTTTTCAATGAACGACCTTGAAAGGATCGAATCCAATGCGACTCGGGACTCTGAATAACATCACCGAAGCCGCGTGTTTCGTTTTGCGTTAAGACCGTTATACCCACGATTGTGCCGCCGCGATTTACCGCAAGCGCAAGTTCAATTGCACCGTTATAACCGTTCTCCACCGCCCACTTCATCGCAGTCGCTGCAACTTGTTTGTCCTGCGTTGCATCGAAGAGGCTCGCAGGCCTTTGGGTACCAAGACGAATCGGATCAACCACATCGATTAAATCCGTTGTGCTGATATCGGCAACTACGTCCGGGATCACGGCCTGAACCCAACTGAGCGTTCGCATATCCTGCGCTTGCGCCCGCGCGCGCTCGAGTTTGTCCTTGATCATAAACACACAGCTCATGCCGACGGCAAACACAAATAATATCGATGCAAAACTACCGAACAACACGCTGCGCTTATTTGGTTTCTTTAGTTTGCGTTCCATACAATCGTGGCTGCGTTAAACGGTCGATCAGTGGCGCACAAGCATTCATCGAAACAATCGCGAATGCTACTCCGTCCGGATACGACCCAAATTCTCGAATTAAATACGTACAAACGCCCGCACCAAATCCGAATACGAGCATCCCTTTGGGCGTCGTCGCGGATGAGACGGGATCGGTGACGATAAAAAATGCGGCCAACAATCCCGCGCCAGTTAAGAGATGAAACCACAGTCCACGGTGTAATTCTGGATCCGAGATGAATCCAATCGACGCAGCAAGGCCGAGGCCACACAGAAAACTCAGCGGTAATCGCCAACGCACGACGCCGCGTAACAGCAACCATCCTCCGCCTGCTAAGAACGCGAGATTGATCCATTCCCAACCACGCCCTCCGACCAGCCCCAATATATTATCGGCGTGCATTTCAGATTGCATACGCATCAATGTTGCTTGCGTCTTCACATGATCAAGCGCTGTCGCACCTGATCGTCCATCAATACCATCAGGCGCGCTCGTAAAAATAAGGCTCGCGCTATCAATAAGCCCGCGAGAAGCCGCGTCCAAACCCGCTGACGGCCACTGTCCCATGATCCGCGGGAAACATAACAGCAGGAATATATAACCAACCATCGCGGGGTTGAATAGGTTGTGTCCCAATCCCCCGAACGCGTGCTTTCCGATCAAGACTGCGAACGCGACACCCAGAAAGCTTATCCACCACGGGGCATACGGTGGAATCGCAAGCGTGATTAGGCAGGCTAGAACAAGGACACTGCCGTCGCGCAGAAACGGCTGCGGATCGATTCCTTGCCATCTGAGCGCGAGGTTTTCGAGACCTAAGGCCGTCGCTGCAGCAATCCCTAGATGAATTAAAATTCCGGGGCCAAACAAAATGACGTAGGCGACTATCCCTGGCAGCAGTGCGAGCAAGACCTGTTGCATTATCCATCGAACGTCGCGTGCGCCGCTGATATGGGGAGAGCTTTTGATCAAGGACTCATTCACGAATGCGCGAATCCACACTGTTTAAGTAGGCGCCTCAGGTTTCGAAAAAAAGACCATTCCGTTGCAGCAATTCGCTCCAGAAATTCGCAGTGAGTGCTATCGGCCGTGATGAACATAATGCTATTTCTTGCGCCTTTGGCGTGCCCGGGCGATCGCATCGTGGACTTGGTTTTGTAATTCGCTAACACGCAAACCACTTACGTCTGCGAGGCTGACCTGCTCGTCAACATCAGAACTTTCGCTGGCGCTTAAGCGAGTTTTATGGCGCTCGAATCTAAGGCGTGCGTCGTCCGCGGCCGCGCGGTCAATATCTAAGGATTCAATCGATGACTTCGCATATCGAAAATAATGCACGAGCGGAATTTCACTAGGGCACACGTATGAACAGCATCCGCACTCGATACAGTCGAAAAGATTCAGATCTTGTGCTTCATCGACGTCTGCAGAGCGGCTAGCCTCAAATAATTGCTGGGGCTGTAAGCCGATTGGGCAGACTGGGACACAATCACCACACCGAATGCACGCCTTAGACGCAGGCGGCTGTAGTTTGCGTTCAAGAACTAACAAGCAGTTAGTCACTTTCGTAATGGGAGCCCGAGGGTCTAGAATTTCGATGCCCATCATCGGCCCCCCACTGAGTACGCGGTGGGTAGCCGAATCAAAGCCACCACATTGATCGAGTACGTGCTGAACTGGCGTGCCGATTAATGCCTTGATATTGCCAGGCATGGAGATATCACCCGCAACCGTGACGATGCGTTCGGTAAGGGGTAATCCATACGCTGCGGCGCGATAGATTGCGACTACCGTGGCAACGTTGAGGACAACGATTCCAATATCAATTGGCAAACTTCCGCTTGGGACTTCTAAACCAGTCAAAACCGTGATCAACTGCTTCTCGCTGCCCGCAGGATAAATTGCTGGAACCGCAATCAGTTCGAACGCATCGCTTTTACATTGGGCAAGCGCACCTCGTGTGTCGTCCATGTCTTCTTCTATTGCCACGATGCAGGCATCAGCTTCAACTAACCAACGGATCAAGGTCGCCCCAGCAACGACGTCTTGCGCTTGTTCCTGCATAAGTCTTGCATCGCAAGTGATATAGGGCTCGCACTCAACCCCGTTAATTATCAGTACGTCGACGTGCTGCAGCGACCCTTCGTGCATCTTCACGTGCGCGGGGAAACCGGCTCCGCCTAAACCGACAATCCCTGCTTGTTCGATACGATCGTAAATCACGTGCCGCTCGAGGCGCATCAAATCGGCAGGATTTGCGCCGCGGGCCGTGAGTCTGTCATCGTCGTGGCGCTCACTGACAGATAATTCAATGCACAGCGCTTGCAGACCGCTTGGATGTATTACTGGAAAGTCGCGCAAGCTTGCAACGATGCCATCCGCTGGCGCGTGAACGTGCATGCTAACGTAAGCTTGCGATCGAGCGACGAGTTCTCCCTTGCGCACCGCTTGGCCAACCTCGACACATGGCACTGCCGCCATCCCAACGTGTTGCTTGATCGGTAGATAGAGCGTCTCAGGGTGGCATATGTCGCGTGTTGCAATGTGCCGCGTTTGGTCCTTATGGGAGGCTAACTTCAGCCCACCTTTAAACGCATGTAATGTTCTATTCATATCCGTGGGTGATTGCGACGCTCAGATCCGAGATGTGTCGGCATCGACCAGCGCCATCGCTCAAGGCCAGGTTCAAGACGCACAATGTCGATGCAATCGACGGGACAGGGTGGGATACATAGCTCGCAGCCAGTACAGTGATCAGCAATGACAGTATGCATTTGCTTGGTCGCGCCGACGATCGCATCAACCGGGCAAGCTTGGATACATTTCGTGCAGCCAATGCATGTCGATTCGTCAATTACGACAATCTGATCGACCGCCTCGGAATCGCTAAGTCGAAGGCGTGCAATATTACTTTGACCGAGTAGTTCGGCTAATGATCGTTTGACGACAGGACCACCCGGCGGACATTGATCGATGGGAGCGTTTCCGGACAATATCGCCTGAGCATAGGGCAGGCATCCACCATAACCACATTGTTGGCATTGGGTTTGCGGCAGAATTTCGTCAATTCGTCGAACGATGCGGCTTCTCGAATCCCGTTCCGGCTCGCGGTGGTGAAGTAACAACCAAGCACCGATCACGAGTAATCCGACGAGAGCCGCAATTGCTTCGATCATCTGCCCGGCGCCGCGGCATCGCTTCTAGGAAGTGCCACCGAAACCACTCATCGCCATTGCGATGATCCCGATACTCAACAACGCAATCGGCGCGTCGCGAAACGCTTGCGGGATTGGTGCAGCGGCGAGTCGTTCGCGGATTTGTGAAAATACAACGATGAAGATACCGTAGCCGCCCGCCAATCCGACGGAATATAAAAAGGCT
>JAQCEL010000261.1 GCA_027618655.1 Pseudomonadota bacterium
TAACGGACTTCAAATCCGGCGCGTGATGCGGGGCAAGCGCAGGTTGGGCGGTTTTGGGTGCCGCCGCGCCTTCATGCATGGCTCGAGTGGCGCTGTCACTTTCGGCGATTTTCGCCATGATCGCATCGCCCGCGCGTTCGAATGAATCGCGATGTTCAATAACGTGTCGATTCGAATCGCGATACGCATCGAGCATTCCGTTAACTTCTGGAATGACGTAGCGCGCCACCATATCCCAGCTTCGCGCAGTCGCTTCGGGATTCGCCCAATCATGTGCAAATCCAACGACCGTGCCAAATCCCCCCGTGATTTCCTGCATACGGCGGATTGCTTGCACGAGATCATCGGGTGTACCGATAATCGTTGCGCCTACTGCTTCGCTTTGACCTTCGAGCGCTTGCTTGACGCTCGAGTACGCTTCGAGACCTGGGCGCATCAATGTGCCGACGTTATATTCGTTATGCCATCGATAGAAGCCTTCACCGGCTTCCGCACGCGCTTGTTGGCGGGTCTCAGCAATATGCCAACTCATGACAACCCGCCAATCGGATCGATTGACGGTATTGCCATGTTTCGCTGCGGATTCTTCGGCGAAGCTCCACTGCGTCGGCAAGGCATCGAGACCGGCACTCGACATCGAACCGATCGACAAAACGCCGGTGCGATGCTTGCCGGCCAAGGTCATGCCTGACGGACTGATCATTGAAGCAACCGCAAACGGCATATCTTCTTGTAGCGGTAGTAGTTGGAGACGTGCGTCGTTTAAGGTGAACCATTCACACTCGTAGCTGAAGCGTTCTTCGCCGGCGAGCAGTCGTCGAATCACACCAATTGCCTCATCTTGCCGATCGCGTTGCACCATGGGATCGATATTCAGCATGTACGCGTCTGACGGAAGAGCGCCTGGGCCGGATCCGAATATCGCCCGACCTTGTGACATGTGATCGAGTTGCACCATGCGCTGTGCGACGTTAAATGGGTGGTGATAAGGCAAGGACACGACCCCAGTGCCAAGTTTTATTCGATGCGTGCGCTGCGCCGCGGCAGCGAGAAACATTTCCGGCGAGGCAATAACTTCCCACCCGGTGGAATGATGTTCACCGCACCAGAACTCGTCGTATCCAAGCCGATCAACTTGTTCAGCAAGATCTAAATCGCGTTGAAACTGCAATGTGGGATTTTCGCCAATCGGATGATGGGGGGCTAGAAAGCATGCAAATTTGAGCCGGGACATAATTTTATCCTTTTGTATTGAGGTGCGTGGTTACCTGACATGTTACGCCTTTACCCAAGCGAATCGAGCGATAACACCACTAATTGGGCTTTGAATGAACATTTGTTACGCTGAAGGTCGCGGCTGAGCGGGCAAATTCTGCCGCACTGCGTGCTTGGGGACTGACAATCACGGTATCTATCCCTAAATCGAAGTCTGATTTCAGGATCCCTCGGCACTTGTCCTCGTCACCGTAGGCGTACATCCGATCGACCATCGCATCACTGATTGCCGCAGTAATCGCCGCGCGGTCGCGGATCTCGTATCCCGCTTTCACGGTAGCGATTTCGGCGCCATAGCCGAGTTCGATCATGACGTTTTGATACGCTGGGGCGGATGCGTATAACGCAATGTAGCGTCGGAAAAACTCGCGCGCGTCGTGCTCATCATCGGTCACTAAAAAAGCGCGACGTTTGACGATTTCAATTTCCTCGACTCGCCGGCCCGCGCGTTTTGCGCCGATATTCAATTGTTCAAGCGCCCACCCGAATCGATCCGGTGGCGTAAAGTCATTCAGCACCACGCCATCGGCAATTTCGCCAGCCAACTGCAACATTTTTTGACCCAACGCGGCGAGGAATATGGGAACGAGTGCGCTCGGAGATTCCTTCAGGCTGAAGCCATGACTGGACGTGGTTTCACCGTCGAAGTTAGTTTTTTGTCCGGCGAGAATTTCGCGCAGTAGGCCGACGCTCTCGCGCACTTTCGTGAGCGGCTTGTCGTAATTCAATCCATACCACCGTTCGATCATATTTTCAGTAGACGAACCTAAGCCGAGTACGAAGCGCCCGGCGGCGCGCTGCTCGGCGGCAAGAACCGCCGTGGCGAGTAGAGGCGGCGGACGGTTAAAGACGGGTACGATGCCCGTACAGAGCCGAATCGATGTTGTGGCAACGCCTAGCGCCGCCGCTAAGGTAATCGGATCCTGCAAGCCTTCCGCATCGCATAGCCACACATCGTCGTAACCTGCTTGCTCGGCCCACACGCCGCGCTCAAAACCCGCGTCAAGACCGGGCATCGGCCAGAGCATCAAGCCGATCCGTTTTTTTTGTCCGTTCAACTGAATTTGAATCCTTCGTAGGTTTTCTCTACAACGCTTTCGCAAATGCGAACGTAACCGGGCCAATCAACGTACGGAACAAAACCACGCGGCTTGCCAGGGACGTTTGCGCCTTGGTACCAGTTGTCGCACGCCGTAAACAGGGTGCGCTCGGCGGCCATGCGGACTTGCTCTACCCATTGATCTTCGGCGCTTTGCAGCGCCTCAACGGTTGCGTAGCCGCGCTCGCGCATATGGTCTAAGCAACCGCCGATCCAATTCACATGCTGTTCGATGGCGGTGACCATATTCGCTAACACAGACGGACTGCCGGGTCCGGTGACCGTGAACAAATTCGGAAAATCGGCACTTTGTAAGCCAAGATAACTCCGCGGACCGAGCGACCATTTATCTTTCAGTCGCAACTGGCCTCTACCGCGAATGTCGATAAGGTTGAGCGATCCCGTGAACGCATCGAAGCCCGTCGCAAACACGATGCAATCGAGTTCGTGTTCCTCGCCGTTCGCGAAAATACCTTTTTGGGTGAGTCTTTCGACGCCGTTTTCACTGACGTCGACTAAGGTGACGTTCGGGCGGTTATAGGTTTCGAAATAATTTGTGTCGAGGCAGGGACGTTTGCAAGCGTAAATGTGTGACGGTTGTAAAGCGCGCGCGGTAACTGGATCTTTGACGATTTCAGCAATCTTTTCACGAATAAATTGTGACACGTCTTCGTTTGCGTCGCGGTTCACGGATGAATCGCGAAACGCGACCGAAAAACTTAAGCCACCGTTTTCCCAACACTGCTCGTAAGTTTGTCGACGTTCAGATTCGGATACCTCGAAGGTCTTTGGCGCGCTGCGATCGATCGTGATGTCCATTGCGACAGGTTGACGATAATTGCGCGCTCTAAACGCTGCGTACTCGGCTTTAATTCTGGCCTCGTCCGCCTTATCCATCGGTCCATTGCGTGCCGGTGTACTGTACTGCGGCGTGCGCTGGAAAACTTTGAGGTGTCTGGCCTGCTCGGCGAGCACTGGTATTGCCTGTATTCCGGTTGAGCCTGTGCCAATGATCCCGACAGTTTTGCCGGTAAAGTCCGTGCCTTCGTGCGGCCAGTTGCTGGTGTGGAACCATTCGCCTGTGTAATCGCTGAGGCCGGGAAAATCCGGGGTGTTTTTCGTGGACAAACAGCCCGTCGCGAGAATGCAATAGCGAGCCGTCAGCGTGGTGCCGCGATCGGTGCGGATGGTCCACAGATTTTTTTCCTCATCATAAACGGCACTTTCAACTGAGGTATTAAACTGCATCGCCGAGCGCAGCCCGAAACGTTCAACGACGTGATCCAGGTACTTCAGGATCTCGCCTTGAGTCGAATAAGTTTCCGGCCACTCCCATTGTTGCTGTAATTCTTCGGAAAACTGATAGGAGTACTGCAAGCTCGGCGCATCGCAGCGCGCACCGGGATACCGGTTCCAATACCACGTGCCGCCAATGTCTGAACCACGCTCAAAAAGTTGTACGCTAAAGCCAAGTTCGCGTAGCTTGTGCACGGCATAAATACCGCCGAAGCCAGAGCCGACGACAATGGCGTCGAAATCTGGAACGGCTGAGTACGTTTTCGTTGAGCTTAGATTCTTCTCGTTCATACGTTCAAAAATCGGACCGTTGGAGATAATTGGGGCGGCATTTTCGCACACCACGACGATTTGTCATGTATGTATGCGGAAAATTCCGTCCATATAAGCATGCGAACGAACTTGGGCAGGCTATTCGCAAAACCTAGGGTAAATTGGCGGATTTTCAATCATTACGCATTTACAGCTAATACTTTCAGACATCTTAGTGTCTTTTGCCGCGCAACACGTTTAGGCACGACAGTGACGATTAACACCCCTATTTCCTAATGAAATTGGCGTTAACTGAACTTACCGCACAAGCGCGCGCGTGCACCTTATGTGTCCCTCACTTGCCACTCGGACCGCGGCCCGTATTCCAGGTCGCCGAACAAGCACGCATACTCGTTGCCGCGCAAGCACCAGGCACTAAGGTGCATGCCTCGGGCAGACCATTTACGGATGCGAGCGGTGATCGATTAAGGGCTTGGATGGGGATCGACGAATTAACGTTTTACGATCCAACCCAACTTGCCATTTTGCCAATGGGTTTTTGCTATCCGGGGCGAGGCAAATCAGGGGACCTGCCGCCACGCGTCGAGTGCGCTGCTACCTGGCGGCAGCAATTTCTGGAAGAATTACCGAACATCAAACTGACCTTAGTGATTGGTCACTACGCACAGCGCTGGCATCTCGGCGACGAACGTGGCTTGACCTTGACTGACACCGTCAGCCGTTGGAGGACATTCTGGCCCAGCACGATTCCCCTGCCTCATCCAAGTCCAAGAAATAATATTTGGCTGAAAAAGAATCCCTGGTTCGACGAAGATTTGATCCCGGAGATGCGCCGACAAGTCAGTCGGGCTTTGCGTTAAGCAAAATTTTCCGGCGGTGCGGTAGTGTCTGGCAGGCGGTAAATCGCGACGG
>JAQCEL010000262.1 GCA_027618655.1 Pseudomonadota bacterium
CCATCGATCGGATCATCATTGGACTATGCGCAATCTTGATCCTGTGGTTCCCGAAAACTAAAACGGTTGCAAATCACGCGGCGATTCGTTCGTAGTGGTGATGTAAACGACCAAGCTCTGGAAACTGAACCACGTTTCCAAAGCTTGGCCTCTGAACTGTTCGAGAATTGCGACTGTCCATTTCCGGCGCTCCAGAAACGCGTCACCGTTGGAACTGTACGCAAAAGGCAGATCGAGGATTTCGGCGTAGTCGAGTGCCTGTTGCATCCCGGCGCCCACGCTGTGGTTATTGTCCTTCGCTTCGATAACGGCGATGGGGATGTTCGGTTTGTAGAAGAGCAAGTAGTCGGCCTTCTTGGCTTCACCGCGATGGACGGTTTGCCCCCGCACGATCACCCTTCCTTTCGTGAAATAGTGCTCTTCGAGGAGTTGCGTCATCAGATCCCAGGAGCCTTGCTTGTCCTTGTCGAGGGCAGGTGTGATGAACTTGGTGCGGATGTCCGCTTCGGTGAGGGTTTTCTTGTTCATCCTGCGACCCGAAGTACGAATATCATTGCCCGATTTCCTCTAGGCAAGGTATTTGTTGTGCCTGCATAGAGCACGAGGAAATACACGGCGCCTGTCATCATTGTTGCCATCGGATTAATCCAGCCGTTGCAGGTAGCTTTGGTATCGATAGAGGCGGTCGCGCTTTCGATCCCCCACTTCGGAAAGAATACCCACGGAAATGAGCACGTCAATTGCCTTGCCGGCGGTGGGTTTGGTGGTCGACAACAGGCGCGTCACCAGCGGCATGGTGATGACGGGATGCTCCGGTAACAGCTCGAAGAGCTGGATTGCCGTTACCGTCGCCCCCTTTGTCGCGATGAGCCTCTGGCGATCGTCGCTTACCTGGGCGAACAGACCGCGTGCGGTTCGCGTGGCATTTTCCGCAATCTCCGCCACGCCGTCGAGAAAGAATCGCAGCCAGCCAATCCAATCACCTTCCGTTCGGATGGCACTGAGGTGACGGTAGTACGCCGCCTGGTTTTGTTTCAAATAGAGGCTCAAGTAGAGCAGCGGGCTTTTGAGGAGTTGCCAGTGGTCCAGCAAAAGCGCGATCAGCATCCGGCCGAGACGGCCGTTGCCGTCGAGATACGGATGGATGGTCTCGAACTGGACATGGGCCGCAGCGATGCGCAGCAGGGGCTCCAGCGTGTCGTCGGCGTGGAGATAGTGCTCTAGATCGTGAAGGAGATCGGGCACCCTATTGGGTGGTGGCGGCACGAACACGGCGTTACCGGGCCGGCTGCCACCGATCCAGTTTTGGGAGCGACGAAGTTCCCCGGGTTGTTTGTTCGCGCCGCGTACGCCTTGCATGAGGATGCGGTGAGAGTCGTTGAACAGACGGATCGAGATCGGAATCCCGTTCGGTGAGCGGATCTCCTCGAATGCGCGATTGATGGCCACTACGTAGTTCGTGACTTCTTCGATGTCCTCGACGCTGGAATCGCCCAGTTGGTCAGCCTGTTCCCAGGCCAGCACGTCGATTAGGGTCGCTTGGGTGCCTTCGATTTCGGAGGACAGCAATGCTTCTTTGCGGACGAAGGCGTAGATGAACCAGTCCATCGAGGGAATCATCTCGCCGGCCAAGTCGAGCCGGGCGAGCGCGGCTTCGGCCGTCCGCAGGGGAGCGGTCAATGTTGCTAGTTGTTTTGGTTCGAGGTTGGGCGGCAGCCGGTCAGGCACGAAGGCCTTGACCGATTCTCCGGCGACGGTGGTGGTGATGTAATGGCCGGTCGGCTTAGATTTCATAGTAACGAATTTTTTACTATCTGGATTCAATAGTAAAGATCAATTTACTATAATTCCGCCAAGTAAAGTGCGCTTACCTGAACCTGCGCCTCAAAATTCGCCTGGATCGCACAATCTGCCTGCGGATGCGCTCACCGTTTGATCTATTTTCCCAAACGCACACGGGTCGGGCGACCGGGAGTTAGAGGGACAGGGAGTTAGAGGGACAGTTTACTTATCTCGTGGTGGGCAATTAGGCGTCCACCCTGAAATGCGAGATAAGTAAACTGTCCCTCTAACTCTTTTCCGCTATGACCGCACGAACCCAAACAGTTTCTCGTAGTCATGGTTGTCGGCGGCGCGGAGTGCTGCGATGTATTCGGCGCGCGTATCGTTGGGGTTGGTGAGGTTTTCACTGCCCCAGGTGAAGGGCTCTTGGCCAATTGATCTCAGCAGCAGATCAGCAGCCATACGGGCATGACGACCGTTACCGTTGGGATAGGGGTGGATGAAAACCAGCTTGTGATGAAACCGCGCCGCAATCTCATCGGGCGGGTATGTTTCATGCTCGATCCAATATGCGGTGTTGTTAATCAGCTCCTGTAGCTCGGTTTGGATTTTGTAGGCATCCACGCCGATATTTTTGCCGCTGGTTCTGAATTTTCCGGCCCACTTCCAGACATTGCCGAACATCCGCTTGTGCAGATCGTTGAGAAAGTCAATGCTCAGCACCTTGTTGTTGCGCTTATAGGCCCAGCTCTGTGCCTCAATGATATTGGCCTGCTCCGCCTCATTGAGTTCACCGCGCAGGGTAATGTGCGAGGGGATCAACCCCTCCAACTCTTCATGGGTCAGAGGGGTTTGACCATCCTCTTGCGGCAGCAGCGGATCGCTCATTTTTCGCTCCACAATATTGAGCCCTTTTGATTGAGGAGCTCTTTGGCCAGGGCTTCGATCTGTTCGCGCAACTCGGGCTCTTCCACAGCCTGATCCTCCAGGGTCATAGTGTGCGCGGCAGCCCGCATCCGCTTTTTAGCCTCCAGCAGCGCCCGTTGCTCGACCGTAGTCTGTAAGGGCTGGCGCGGGATCAACGCATAGACCAGTTGGCAGTCCATGGCCTGTGCTGCCCGCTCCAGCGAGTCCAACGTGATCGAGCCGTTGAGCTCTGCACGCTCAATCTCATACACGCGGGGCTTGGTCACCCCAATGCGCCGGGCAAGCTGCTCGGCGGTCATGCCCAGGGCTTCACGCAGCGCCTTCACCCATCCTTTTGGTGGACGCAGTAAGGCCTTTGAGTCCCGTAAGGGGCTCAGCTTCTTATCCAAATGTTTACGGGCCAATGCCCGGTCTTGAGCACGCATCGATCTGTCCTTGGGTCATCCTTTCCTCTCTAGAGATAAGCTATATCTTCCTTTTTGTCAATTTTAAAGATAGATATATCTTCTTATTAACATATATAAAGGATAGCTATGCCTACCTTTATGAGGATTGAATAGTCAGAAATATCGATCTTTTGGCTGCGTCTGATCCGGGGTCAGACCGGGCTCTACTCGGCTCTTTAAGCGCCCCCCCAAGCCCCTATAGGGTCTTGGCCCCACGGTAACGATCCCTCGCAGATTACAGAGCTTAGGGGCTGCCGCCCCTGGCGCAGGTCAAGCCGTCTCCCCAACCTTCCGCGTGCGCCTTCGCTTACTTGTGCAGGCTGGGTGATCCCCCTCAGCTTGCCTTTGCCCACCCTGCTTCTCGCCGAAGGGTAGGTCCGCATGGCGCGGGCCTGTTTCCATTGAAGAAGGAAGAGAAGACATGAGCACCCTTTACGCACAACCCTACGACATCTCGACAACCGGGTTCTGAGTATAGGAAGCATTAACGCGCTTTTTCGCAATGGCACGAAGTATCGCCAAGCGATCAGAGCATCGCAACCTGCGCTGCGACGCGCAGGCTTGGCTCAAACTGCACCCCGTCTCGCACGAAGACTTCGCCCTCATGCTGACAGGTAAGGCTTGGGCCGGCACAAATTGGGTATCCCAGCGCGATTTTTCGACCGTTTCCACGCTCGAGGCGACAGCGCGACCCTGCCGCCCCTTCGATGTCGCAGCCACTGCTCGCGTGATTGATTGATGCGTCAGCCGAACAAGGTGGCCTCGGGGAAAAGGTGACAGATTTATTTTCTCCGGTTTATTTTCTCGCGCAAGCATCAAGCAAACTAAATCTGTCACCTTTTCCTAAATACGATAATCGCATCTTCATTCCCTCGTTCTTGGTTAATAATTACGGTCGTACAGTTGCCGAAACGACCGTGCGTATATGTCCGCATCCCGAGGACGTTCACGCCGTCGGAATTCATCGTTGTCCTCCCCTACGCCAGTTGCTGAGGATTGGATGCAGGTGCGATGAATATTTGTTTTGAGCGCGCGGTGAGCGTGCGAACAATTCGCGGATCGTTATTAACTGTTGACGCTGCTTTCTTGGATCCAAGAAAGCAAACGGGCGTAGAGCGCGGTCGCGTCTTCTCGAGAGGGATGTTGTTAGAGCTTGACGGTTAAACTGCAGACGGGCGATCGCGCAACGAGTCGACGCACGGGAACGGAGCTAGCGGGATCCGAAACTGTGGTTTAGATCTGGTTAGATAACTTCTTTATCTGGGACGACGCATTGCGGAGATCTACTAAAGCTACGGACTTGCATTTTCAATCGATCCGTTTGCGTAAGATTTTCGTCGTTCACCGAACCATTACCGGATCTCAACCTGATCGGTACCGAGCAGGTAAGGGTCTACACGTGGATCAAAATTAGATGCAAATACCCACCTCAAGTGGATCACTTTTAAGTGCAAATCAACGAGTGTCGCCCGCATTTGTTCAGATGGTTGTCACGCAATTGCAAAATTCGCGCGCTAGATTCGCATCTACGACATGACAATTCCTAACGGGAGAAAATCTATGACACCGATGAACAGTTACTTAATGGATGACGAGCTAATGGATGTTTTGTACGCGGTGCAAGTTAAAGACACCGGGACGGTCTGCCTAACTTTCATTAATGGGGTAGGCGAAAAAGCGGA
>JAQCEL010000034.1 GCA_027618655.1 Pseudomonadota bacterium
TGATCACCTCGACCGACACTTATCAATATTATGCCCGGAAGACTTACGAAGCCGGGCGATCGTAGCGGCGATGCGTGCGGATGAAGCTCGACATGCCGACCAGGCGATGCGCGCGGGTGCGAAAAAACTGCCGCGTCCGGTTAAATACCTAATGAAGATTCAAGCAAAACTAATGACTCAATCAGCCTATTGGATCTGAGTATTATTTCCAGATCGCGAGGTATTGAGGTTGAATTTTCGCCGAACCGTCCCAAATTTTCGATCACAGCTAGAATTGCTAATTAGCTAATGGGCCAAATCATTTTGAACCAGCCGCGCGCCGCGGCGACAGAGGAAGGTAGCAAATGGCGATAACGCGTAATGGCCGGTCAATCGATCTGAATCGAGCAGACCCTTGGCGGACGATTAAAGCTCTTACAATCCGCACGACAAGTATCTTGGTCCTCGGGGTGATGCTTGCTAATGCTAATGCCGTGCTCCCGCAATCGAGTCCCGGGGCTGAATTGCCAAGCTTAGCGCCGATGCTTGAGAACGTTACTCCGGCAGTTGTCAACATAGCAACTGAAGGCCACGTAGAAATGCGTAGCAACCCACTGCTAAGCGATCCGTTCTTTCGAAGATTTTTTAATGTGCCCCAGGAACGGCAGCGACGTAAGACGCAAAGTTTGGGATCCGGAGTCATAATCGACGCAGCGCGCGGACTCGTGGTAACAAACAATCACGTCATCGCCAACGCCGATCAAATTACCGTCAAACTTCGTGATGGGAGAAACCTGAAGGCGGAACTTATCGGGTCTGATCCTGACACGGATGTAGCCGTTGTTAAAATTTCTGCGGAGCGTCTCACGGCAGTGCAATTAGCAGATTCAGATCGCCTTAGAGTAGGCGATTACGTGGTCGCTATCGGTAACCCATTTGGACTCGGACAGACGGTTACTTCGGGAATCATCAGTGCCTTGGCGCGCAGCGGCCTGGGTATTACGGGCTACGAGGATCTGATCCAAACGGACGCTTCAATAAACCCTGGAAATTCCGGTGGCGCCCTCGTTAACCTGCGCGGCGAATTGGTCGGAATCAATACCGCAATTTACTCTCAATCAGGGGGTAACATTGGGATCGGGTTTGCGATCCCCACGAATATGGTGCGGCAAATTACGGACCAGCTAGTCGATTTCGGCGAAGTTAGACGTGGTTTTCTCGGTGCGCAACTGCAAGATCTCGATCCTGATCTTGCAGCAGCATTCGGATTGAAAACGCGCAACGGTGCCGTTTTGGTGAATATTCTTGAAGGATCGCCCGCACATAGAGCAGGCTTGCTTCCGGGAGACGTAGTCACGGCGGTTAATGAAAAAATTGTCGGAAATGCGTCCGATTTGCGTAACCAAGTCGGCCTAAAGCGGATCGGCGATACGGTAAAGCTGAAAGTTTTTCGAGAAGGTCGCGAGAAATTGATCTCGGTAACGGTTGAGGAACGTCAAGATGCGGAACTGTCGAGCGAATTGCGCAATGCGCGCTTAGCCGGCGCTACGTTCGGAGAGATCGCAGAGCAGTCTCCTGCTTATGGTCGATTGGAGGGAGTCATGATCTACGAAGTAGAAGAGGGTTCGCGAGTTGCCCAGGCGGGATTGCGCGAAGGCGATATCATCACTTCAGTGAATCGAACTGCAACGCGCGACCTCGAGGAGTTCCTTAAAGTTGTCAACGCGATTCAAGGGGGCATGCTGCTGCGGGTTCACCGCGGAAACGAGGCGGCGTTTATGGTGATTAAGTAACGATACCTACAGGCTCGCTGTCGTCGAGTCGTTGGTAGCCAAGGATCCTACGCAGTTGCGACACGAGCTCGTATAGTTGCTGTCGTATTCTGCTGCGCCCGTCTCGCGACGAGTTGCTCAAGCAATTCGAGATCGACAAATTCTTTCGTACCTGCATCGCCTCTGATGATCTTAAACGGCGCGTCTCGGTCACCCAGGCTGTCCAATACAATTGCACCACTCGGGAAATGATGGTTACGGGTAAAGAAGTGCGTGGTAATTACGCTGCTAAGTCCCGCCGCGGTGGCGCTTAGGCAACCGTTTACCGTGTCTTCGATTGCGATTGCGCGAGCCGGTCCAATTTCGAGGATTCTCAGCACTGATTCATAGACGGCCGGCGATGGTTTCTTCTTCGTAATCGTGTCGCAAGTTGAAATCGCCGAAAACCAAGACATCCAATTGGCCGGCAGGTTCCGGTCGAGTAAGGTTTTCAGGTTTGCATACGTTGAACTTGTCGCGATTGCTAGCATCAATTGCGAATCCCGGATCTCCTCCAACAATCGTCTAACCCCGGTTCGAAGCGGAATTTCGCCCGCCTCGAGCATTTCCATGTAAAACCTCGATTTCACTTTGTGCACATCCTGCACAAACCGAGAAAATTCTCCAGCATGACGAAACTGTTCGGCCAGATCTCCGGCGTAGTAGGTAATTCGTTCGTATCCCCCGGAAATTGAAAGTAATTCTTCGTAAGTCTTTGGGGTCCAATTCCAGTCCAGATCGAATTCTTTAAAAGCGCGATTGAACGCCCGGCGATGCACTTCCTCGGTATCTGCCAGGGTCCCATCGACATCGAATATTACGGCTTCAAGTTGCATCATGTTTGCCTATTGTATCTGAAGCTTGCGGTAGAATTTGAATTTTCAGCGTGAAGTGTGTGTTTAACTCATCGCGTTAGCTGTGAAACACATCACAGCCGATAGGCATTAATCAGTATTTTGCAATTGAGAAGGTGCGTCTTCATCTAGATCTAATTCCACTCGCTCTATTCTCGCGAATCGATCGGATATTTTCCGTGCCGAAGTATGCACTAGGCGGACATCGTCATGCGCTTGGCTGATGTGACGGGCTAGTTGATCCATCCGCTCTCTAAAACGCAAAAAATCCTTCCCAAGCAATCCAAGATGCTCCTGAATGATGTCGATTTGTTCGCGAGTCGCCGCGTCCTTCAGCACGCTCGATACGGTATTCAAAATAGCCCACAAGGTAGTCGGAGAAACGATCCAGACGTGCGCTGCGTGCGCTTCGTCGACTAAGTCGTAATGGTGCGCCTGAATTTCCGCAAATATGGCTTCAGCTGGAATGAACATCATCGCACCGTCTGTAGTGGTCCCAGGAATGATGTATTTATCGGCAATATCGCGAATATGTTTGCGTATATCTTGCTTAAATTGTCGTTGCGCGAGTTTTCGGTCGTGTTCGTTAGTATCGAAATCGCTCATACGCCGGTAGGATTCCAACGGGAATTTCGAATCGATCGCTAGGTTTCCGGTCGGAGCCGGGAGGTGTAGCACACAATCGGCTATCCGCTCATTCGGCAAAGCGTATTGCAAGCCGAAATTGGACGCCGGTAGCACGTTCGAAACTAATGCAGCGAGTTGAACTTCGCCGAACGCCCCACGCGACCGTTTGTCAGCCAAAATGTGATTCAAGTTGACGACTTCGCCCGATAATTCGGTGATCTTTTTTTGTGCTTCGTCGATCAGTGCGAGTCGTCTTAATACGTCGGCGAAAGTGGAGGTTGTTTTTTCAAACCCTTCGGCGAGTCGCCGATCCACTTGCCCGCCGATTTCGCGTAACCGTTCGTCGGTCGTGCGCGTAAGGCTTTCGAGGCGTTGCCCGAGCGTCGTTGCATTTCGTAACAGCGAAGTACCGAGCTGTTCGTGGAGCGATTTAAATCCGCTATTCATCGCGCTATTTAGCGCTTGCGCGGCATTCGCGTGGCGCTGTTCGAACTTGCGCTCGTGTTCCACCAAGCTCACGCGAAGTTGCTCACGCAACGCACCGATAGCCTCTATTGATCGCGACCGATCCTCGCCTAATTGAGCCGTAATTGCTTGTTTCGTGCTATCGACTCGATCGATTAAATTTTCCCTTAAGTCTGCGGAATCGGCGCCCACTTGCCCGTGCAGCTGACTCAATCGTCGCTCAAGCATTTCGACGGATGCCTGCTGAATTTGCATTGACCCGCTAACAACGCGCAATTCTGCAAGCAGCTGTGTTCCGTCCATTGTGCGCCTTAAAACCCAGACCGAGAGACCCACTAGTAGCGCCAGGAGCGCAACGATCAACGTCCAGGGGTCGAGATCTAGGTGACTAATTACGCTAGCGAATTTAGAAGGCAAACTTGTTTCGATCTCGTTGGTGCTTGGGTTGGGGAGTGTTGGTGGGAACCGCTACACGGGCTACTTCTAGGCATAAATTTTGGAACTGCTCCTTACCTCACCTTAGCGCGAAGGTAGATTTTCGACGATAATACGCCGACGTGGGCTTGTACTACCGGAACAATCATACTACTAGGATCCGCTAAAGGTCGAACAATGCAGTTTATTGAAACCTCCGTAAGCGAGGCATTCACGAGCGAAGTAACCCGGCGCGAATCCGAGATCAATCTTGCGCGTGCCGGTCTAATCTTCGCTGGCAGTGAGTATCCACAATTGGATTCTGCGTGGTATCTGAACCAATTAGATCTCATCGCAAACGACATTAGCGCGCGACTCGACCCGAATGCGAATTTGAGCGCACGCCTGAAGGTAATGAATGAATATCTGTTCGGCGAACTCGGGTACAGCGGTAACGTCGACGATTACTATGATCCGCGCAATAGTTATTTAAACGAGGTTATGGATCGGCGAATCGGACTTCCGATCACTTTATCGATAGTTTTTCTAGAGTTAGCTGAACGGGTCGGACTTGAGGCGAAAGGCGTGTCTTTTCCGGGGCATTTCTTAGTTGCCGTGGTCGAAGGTGACGGCGATGTAATAGTTGATGCGTTTGATGGTGGTGCCGTATTAGCGCGCGCTACTTTTCTGCAACGATTGATCGAGCGTGCGGCACCTAATACATCGCTCGATGCACTAGAAGCGGCGCTACGCCCCGCCTCTAAGTCAGAGATATTGTTACGCCAGCTCCGGAATTTGAAATCAATATACGTCGAACAAGGCTTAGTTGAGAAATCGCTAAACACGATCAACCATATGCTAGTCATTCAAAAGGATCTGCTCCCTGAACTCCTGGAGCGGGCAGCGCTTTATGATTCACTCGGATACGCCCGCGGAGCGGTCGCGGATTACGAGCGTGCTGTCAGTTTGCTACCACCCGGTCCTCAGCTCGCTGAAGTACATGCGCGCATTAAGCGAGCCCGAGATCAAGCGCAAAAATTGCATTAGCGCATGGCGGACAATCAAAAGGTCCGTGGACGCGGCGCTAGCAGTAATCACGATCCTCGCTACCTAACTACGACCCGGGAGGTCGACGACGACGGCTGGGGAAACGAGGATGAGGAGCCGCACGCACTAAAGACGACAGTGACGATCGAACGTGCAAAAACCATCATTAGTCGGAATAGTTCGCCTGACTTACCCTTCGATCAATCCATCAACCCGTATCGTGGTTGTGAGCACGGATGCGTCTATTGTTATGCGCGGCCCGCACATGCCTATATGGATTTATCACCGGGACTCGACTTCGAAAGTCGACTATTTTCGAAACCCAATGCCGCCGCACTGCTAATCGATGAGTTAGGGCGTAAACACTATCAGTGTTCAGTAATTTCTCTCGGTGCGAACACGGATGCATACCAACCGATTGAACGTAAACTGGGTATCACGCGCTCTATTATTGAAGTACTAGCCGCACATCAGCACCCCGTAACAATCGTGTCAAAATCCTCGTTGGTCGAGCGAGATATCGATTTATTGGCACCGATGGCCGCGCTTGGTTTGGCACAAGTATTTATCTCTGTGACTTCACTAGATCGCGTGCTGTCCCGTCGCATGGAACCCCGTGCTGCTGCTCCGGAGCGACGTTTGCAAACGATATCGAAACTGGCGGCGGCCGGGATTCCGACAGGCGTGATGTTCGCGCCCGTCATACCCGCGCTCAATGATCAACATTTGGAGGACGTCGTCGCGGCAGCGGCGAACCATGGAGCGCGGTTTGCAGGGTACATCATGCTTAGACTACCGCGCGAAGTGAATGGACTTTTCAAGGAATGGCTAGCATTAAATTACCCCTTGCGTGCCGACCACGTGCTAAACCGAATCCGTGATATTCGCCAGGGGCAAGAAAATGACACGCAATTCGGGCGCCGGTTTAAGGGCACTGGACCCATTGCCGAACTAGTCGGCCAGCGATTTCGGCGCGCCTGCGCACATCACGGACTGAATCGGTCGACGCAAGCTTTTAATACCGATCTGTTTCGTCCACCGGTTAAAGAAACCGCGCAACTTCAGCTCTTCTGATTGGTGCGTGAAGCGACGAGTGTTCACTGATCAACGCCGTAAAAAATAAATCCAACGCGAAAAATTCAGTAGCGCAGCTAGTGAAGCGGCCACGTAGGTTAGCGCACAGGCTATCAATATCCGCCGTGCGGCAGCTATCTCGCATTCGGGAACATAGCCTGCAGAAAGAACGGGCAGGGCGCGTTTGAAGCTCGCGTCGAATTCCACGGGTAATGTCACAAAATGAACGGCGACCGGCACGGACAACACGGAAATCCCGGCGATCAACATGAATATGCCAGTCGCTGGCACTCTCGTCAGCGCGGTTATAAAAGGTAAAGCAATGAGAATTATCGCACCTAGTCCTTCACTAAATTTGGCAATTCTCACCAAGTTCGTGCGAATTTTTAGCGGCATATAACCGAGCCGATCCTGGATCGCGTGACCGACCTCATGTGCAGCAACGACAACCGCCGTGAGCGATTTCGCGTCGTAAACAGATTCGCTAAGGCGCACAACTTTATTGATGGGGTCGTAATGATCGCCGGCCGGAATGCGTTCGACGGTAACGCCTGCAAGTTTGCCGCTTTTGATCAGATGGATTGCTAGCTTACCACCCGTCCCGGGTATCTCGTCTCGATGTTTGTTGTGGTGTGTCAGAATAGATTTGGCCCACAGTTGGGGACCGAACACGACAGCGAGCGCGACGACAGCTAAGGCAATAGCGAACGGCATACCAAACTAGGCGGAAATATTACGGATTGATGTTAGCAACGCTCATCTCAGTGTCAGTTCACGGTGTGTTTGTCTGGCACTTCGTCCGCCAGCGGGTGGACAATCGTCGAGGGAATATCCCATTCGGCCAAGCGAATACCATTGCTGAGCAACTCCGCCAGTGAATGAAGCAGTTTAGGGTTGAGTGCGAGATCGATCCCGGCGCCTCGCTCCGGCGCAAGGGCCATCACCAGCGTCCCATCTGCGTTACGACGCATTTGCATTTTCGCGAGTAATATCGGATCGGCGCCTAAGGGGAGTTCTTTCGGCGATTCCTTAAACGGCGTTTTAAAGTCGGAATTACTCACTGCTTTTTGGTGTTCGAACGCGAGCACCTCTTTTTTTGCGACTTGCGATGCCTGAGTCCGTACGGTGGGGGATTCTTTTAACGCCTGCTCGATTGCAGGCGAAATCAGTTTGACGAATCGACGGGTCAGCCAAAACCGAAACTCTAGATCGCCACTACTCGATACCCGAAGCAACAAGCGGTCCTCCACTGGTATGAACTTTATCTGGATCTGTTGAATTTGTGCCATGATCGGTCCGCAAGTCTTAGGCAGTCAGATAGCACATTTCCGAACGGGCAGTAGTCGGAGATGTTTTCTGCCGCTGAAATTTTGCGAGTTGCGCGCTGAAATGACAAAAAGCTAACCATTTTTTCGCGAAATCTCGGAGTAAATTGAGTCACCAACAGTGTACGTATGTCTGAATCCAACAACCATCGCAATTTGCCAGTGCAATCACAAAATCTAAATGTCTCATTGAGTCCTCGTCAACGCTACGAGCAAGATATCGAAAGCGCGGCACTGACGCCGGATTCCGCGCAAGCGCAGGCAATTGAACACATGGACAGGCTCTACCACGATTTAACCAATACCGAGCCGCAGAGACCCAGCGGATTGTTCAGCAAAGTCCTAAGATTGAAAAAAACGAACCGAGAACCGATCCGGGGGATTTATCTATGGGGTAAGGTGGGCCGCGGTAAAACATACATTGCCGACACGTTTTTCGACTGCCTTACCACTGAGCGCAAGCAGCGGATCCATTTTCATAGCTTCATGCGGAAAATTCACAAAGAATTGAAGCAACTGAATCGCGAGTCTGATCCACTAGCCACCGTAGCACGCCAATGGGCTCACGAAATAGATGTTTTGTGCCTCGACGAGTTCCATGTCGGTGACATTACTGACGCAATGATTCTCGGCAATTTATTGCGCGCATTATTTGATAATGGGGTGAGTCTAATCACGACCTCCAACGAAGCCCCAAAAGATCTGTATCGAGACGGCCTGCAGCGACAGCAGTTTCTACCCGCGATCGCATTGATCGAAAAACATCTCGAAGTGTTCGAATTGGCCGGCGAACTGGATTATCGACTCCGCGCGCTTGAGCAGGCTGGAATTTACTACACGCCGCATAGCGACGACATCGTGGCACATTTGCGTCAGCGTTTTATCGACATCGCGCCTTCACCTGGCGAAGCAGGGGGTGCGCTAGATATCGATGGCCGTTCCATCGAGACGATCAGACGTGCAGAAGGCGTTGTGTGGTTCGATTTCCAAACCCTATGTGCCGGTGCGCGCTCCACTGGAGATTACATTGAGATTGCATTGTGCCACCACACGATCGTCTTAAGCGACGTGCCGATAATGGATAAGGACTCGAGTGATGCGGCGCGCCGTTTCATTAATTTGATCGATGAACTCTACGATCGGAACGTGAAGCTCATTGTCTCGGCGGCGGCCGAAGCAGAAAAGCTCTACGCTGGAAGTCGCCTAACTGTGCTTTTCAGGCGAACGGTCAGCCGCCTACGTGAAATGCAGTCCCACGAATATCTAGCCCGTCCGCATATCTGTGACTAGTTCACCAGATACAAATCCGTTTTCACGGGTCTATAAGCGTGCCCCGCAATCGCTACAATTCCGAGATTTTTATCTTTAGCCAATCGAGACTTCCCCGCTGCCATGTCAGTACGGCCTTTCTCCGTGTTTTCGCTAGCCGCCCCATAGGGCGACCAGAACCGCTGATCCTAGGTGAACAATTCGAGATTATAATGATTAATAACAGCTAGTTATGATATTAACTTGACAACTTAAATTATCTGTCTATCCTAATCGACTAAGAACACGCGATTAATTTCCAATTCAACCTTCGGCGGAATTGATAAGCCGGAGGCACGTGACGAGTGAGTAGAAGGCGTATGAGGACGAATTCAGAGCATCATGGTGAACCAATAAAGAGATTATTGGCTCAGCGCTACGGCGACGGTTCGATTTATCTACCGAAATCAGCCAATCAAGGTTTGCTGCGAGACGCAGTAGACAAGGGCTTAGTCAGCGAAGACGGCTATCTGACGAGAAAAGGGCGAAATTTTTTGGCGCAAGCCGATCCGGCCACCTCCGTGGGTAAGTAAGGACAGGTCCCATCCTGTCACCAGCGTTTAGGGCTGCTTTTGCAGCCCTTTTTTTTTCGCCCCCGTTCATTGACCTCCTATGCTTGGCCGGGCCCGCGCCGTCCCGGTACACACCATTAGCCTGAGCCATCCGCCAGGAAATAAGTCATATACCGTATTCGCATATATATATCGAAACATATTCGTATATAGAATATACGACCTTTGTTAAATTGACCACCGCTGCGAGGCCGGCACATTGTCGGATTTGTCTCGTGCGATAACAGAGGCGAGCCCAGATGTATCAATACGATCACTATGACCAACAAATTGTTGACGAGAGGGTTGCGCAATTTCGCGACCAAACGACTCGTTTTCTGGCTGGTCGCCTTAGCGAAGAAGAGTATCGACCGTTACGACTCATGAACGGTCTATACATACAAACGCATGCCCCAATGTTGCGCGTTGCTATTCCCTATGGCGTTATGTCGTCTGAACAACTGCGCACATTAGCCGCTATTGCCCGAAAATACGACAAAGCGTACGGCCATTTCAGTACGCGACAGAACATTCAGTTTAATTGGCCGGAACTCGCACGCGTGCCTGAGATCTTGTCAGAGCTTGCTGCAGTTCAAATGCATGCCATTCAAACGAGCGGCAACTGTATCCGCAATACAACGTGTGACCATTTAGCCGGCGTTGCTCCTGATGAGATTGAAGATCCGCGTCCTTATTGCGAAATGATCCGGCAATGGTCATCGTTGCATCCAGAGTTTTCTTACCTGCCGCGTAAGTTCAAGATTGCGTTTAGCGGTGCGCTGAATGACCGAGCCGCTGTCGCCGTACATGACATTGGATTTTATATCGTACGAAACGAAGCGGGCGAAACCGGGTTCAAAGTACTTGTTGGAGGTGGCCAGGGCCGCACGCCACACATCGGTACGGTGATTCGAGAGTTTCTGCCGATCATCGACTTACTGTCGTATACCGATTCGATATTGCGGGTCTATAACCGATTCGGCAGGCGCGACAACAAATACAAGGCGCGAATTAAGATCTTGGTGAATGCGCTGGGCGCAGAGCGGTTTTCCTTAGCCGTAGAAAAAGAGTGGTCGGCGAATCAGCCGTCCCAACTGACATTAAACCCGATTGATATCGAGCGGATGCGTGCTCATTTTTCCGGTCCTGTCTACGAGTCACGACCAGAAGGAAAAAGTATTCATGCCTGGTACCAGGCGAATACGGCTTTCGCTCGCTGGGTCGACCGCAATACCGTGTCGCACCGGATCGCCGGATACAATTCGGCTTACATTTCCCTCAAAGCACCCGCTGCCGCGCCTGGCGATGCATCAGCTGATCAGATGGACGTGGTCGCAGATCTTGCAGAGCAATTCGGATTCGGCGAGATAAGAGTCACACACGATCAAAATCTTTTGTTACCTGACGTCGCTAGGGATGATTTATTTGAGCTGTGGCAAGTATTGCGTGTCCATGAATTAGCGACCGCGAATATCGGACTTCTAACAGATGTTATTTGCTGCCCAGGTATCGATTTTTGTTCCCTGGCGAATTCCAGCACGATCCCAATTGCCAAACAGATCAACGAGCGTTTTAGTGACTTGGATTATTTGCACGACATTGGTGAATTGAAAATAAAAATGTCTGGGTGCATGAATGCCTGCGGACACCATCACGTAGGACACATCGGTATCTTGGGGGTCGATAAAAAAGGCCAGGAATTTTTCCAATTTACCCTCGGCGGATCAGCAGATAACGAGTGCACGCTTGGCGAACGTTTGGGTCCCGCAATAAAGAAGCACGACGTCGCCGGTACCGTTGCGGACTTACTGGATGTTTATGTGGAATTGAGAATCGAGGATGAACGTTTTCTCGATACGTTCCGGCGCGTGGGTTTGGAACCTTTTAAGGCAAGGGTTTACGGCGATAAGGGTGTAGAAAATAAGGCTGGCGCTCGTGCAACTGCTTAAAGATGGGCGGCCCGCGATCGATACTTGGATGTTCCTACAATACGTGGCGGACGTGGACGACGGTGGTGACGCCATAGTGGCTTTACAGCATTGGAGCGCGCATCGCGAGACACTCCTGAAGCGCTCAGGCCGCAATGGTTTGTGGCTTTCAAGCGAGGACGAAATCGAGTCCGTCGCCGAGGACATCGAACATTTCGCCATGATCGCGTTGGAGTTCTCGGCAAGTACTGATGGTCGCCACTATTCAACTGCACGTCTTTTGCGTGAACGCTACGCGTATTCAGGCGAATTGCGCGCGTCAGGAGAAGTGCGCCGCGATCAGTTATTTTTTCTTACCCGATGCGGTTTCGATTCCTTCTTGCTGGCAGACAATTGTGACCTCGAAGATTTTCTGCGCGGCGGCAATGATTTTTCGTCTGTGTACCAATATGCTAGCGATGATCGTGTGCCTGTCTACCGCCGACGGATCGGCACCGTTTGAATTTAGCGCTGCAAAGCGTCGATGAATTCGATGATTGCTAGGACAGTCGTTTCAGGCTCTTCAATCATGCAATAGGCTCCGCCGCCCTTGGCAATTAGCTTGAGCGTTGCGTGGGGCGCAAGCGTGAGAAACTCCTTGGCCAAATTGCGATTACCCTCCTCGCCGTAACCGAGGTGCCCGGATTCACCCATCAGTAATAGAGTCGGACACTTAATCTTAGCGACGTCGGTTGTGAAATCGTTGGTGGCGACGATGCGCATCGTTTCGGCGAGTGTGGATAGCGAGAAATTCTGCGCAAAACATGCTGCTTCCCATTTCGCGATTTCGCCTTGTCGGGCGTTAAAAACATTAGGTTCGGCGCAACCGATCCAGCTCGTCAAACAGGCAAGCGCGTCGTAGCCAAACGTTTCGTCTATGAAGCGAAAACCCTCAAAGGCGTTGCGAAAACTCGCGTCAGCTTTAAACATCGGGTAAGTCACCAAGGCCCTTACCCGGTGCTGATATTTCGCTGTATAACGGATACTAATGGGTGACCCAGTCGAGGTGCCCCACAGAACGGCCGAATCGACATTAAGCTCGTTCAAAACGATTTCCAGGTCGTCTACCCAGGTATCTTGATTGAAGCTGCCCCCTGGCCACGCTCGATCCGAGCGTCCGGCGCCGCGATAATTCCAGTCGATCACCTGATATCTAGCCGCAAGCGACTCGCGCACAAAATCCCATTGGTTGTGCAGTAGACCAAATCCGCCAGTCAGAACGAGGGGTTGGCCTGAGCCCGTCACCTCGTACCAAATCTCCGTTCCTTTATCATTGATCGTGGGCATAAACAGTCTCTGCTAGGATTGTGCGTGTAGATTAACGTTTCGCGTTCCCTAAGAATATGTTTGTCTCAATCTAAGAATTTCGAGGAACTAGCATGCAGCAGTGCGGTCGTTTCCTAATTATTTGCCTAAGCGTGTTCGCGCTTGACGTTAGTGCTATCAATCTCGGCGACGACGAGTTCGCGCACCTCGAGTCCTTGTACTTGCATTTACACCAGAATCCAGAACTTTCGTTTAAGGAAGAGCGCACTGCCTTGCGCATCGCGCAAGAACTGGAAGTCGCAGGTTTCGAAGTCACCCACCAATTCGGCGGAACCGGAGTTGTTGCCACGATGACAAATGGTCCGGGCCCAACCGTTCTTATCCGCGGCGATATGGATGCCTTACCGGTCGCCGAACAAACGGGGCTCGAGTATGCCAGCAAGATAACGGGCATCAGCATCGATGGCGAGGAACAAGCTGTGATGCATGCTTGTGGGCATGACGTCCACATGACCGTCTTGGTCGGCACGGCGCGTGCACTAGCGACGCAACGTGACCATTGGCAAGGCACCTTGATTATTATTGCGCAACCAGCAGAGGAGCGCGGCGCTGGAGCGAAGGCGATGCTAGACGCCGGTCTATTCACGAAATTTCCGCGTCCTGACTACAACCTCGCATTGCATGTTAGTGCCGAACTACCCGCAGGAAAAATCGGCTATGTCGCGGGACCTGCATTGGCAAACGTCGACTCCGTCGATATCACGGTCTATGGCGTAGGAGGACACGGCGCGTACCCTCACTTAACGAAAGATCCCGTGGTCTTATCAGCCCAGATAATCACTGCGTTGCAGACGATTGTTAGCCGCGAATTGTCACCACTCGAGCCGGCCGTGTTGACGGTTGGGTCAATTCACGGCGGGCAGAAACACAACGTGATCCCGAACGAAGTCAAAATGCAACTAACGTTGCGCTCCTACACCTTAGAAGTCAGAGAGAAAATGATCGCTGCGATTCGACGGATCGTGAAGAGTCTAGCGAGTGCAGCCGACATTCCGTCCGAGAAAATGCCGAGCGTGGAAATTAAGGACGAGTTCACACCCGTTGCGTTTAACAATCCGTCGCTAACGCACCGGATTGTAGGGACGTTCGTCACAGCACTTGGCGCCGACAACGTGGTCGAGGCGAGTCCCGTCATGGGCGGCGAAGACTTTGGTCGTTACGGCCAAGTCGAACCAAAAATCCCGAGTTTGATCTACTGGTTAGGAGCTGTCGATCGCACGAAGCATGCACTTTCGCAATCTACCGGATCCGCGCTGCCGTCATTGCATTCTGCGTATTTCGCTCCAGAGTACGCGCCGACCATCAGAACGGGTGTGACAGCGATGACGGCTGCTGCTCTGGAGCTGTTAGAAAATGCACGAGCGCAGTGAGCGCACTGTGCTGCGGGTTGCCCGTGCAAATTCGCCACTCGGCGTTGCGGCTCGCTCATTTGGAACAACCAAACCGCGCTCGCCGCGCCTTGATTGGCAAATTTGCACGGGCAACAGCGACTTGTACGAAAGATCAACCGGCCCTAGCTAACAGGAGCACAGAAAATGGCAAAACATCTGGTCGTCGTTCTGACCGAACCCACCGAGGGGCGTGAAGACGAATTTAATGAATACTATGAGAATCTGCATATCGATGAAGTTTTGGCAACGACTGGCTGGACATCAGGTCAGCGTTTCGTTCTTGGTGACCAAGCAGGCATGAAATGCCCGCTGCCTTACTTAGCCCTCTATGAAGCGGAAGCTGATAACCCAAAGGCAGTTATTGAAAAGCTCAACGAGACACGCGCCCAGCGTGTGCAAAGTTCCGCGCTCAATCGCACAACGGCTGGGATATGGGTGTTCTCTGAAACGGGTCCACGCCACGAAAAATAGCAGGTTAGATCATGGGTCGTTTGGCTGCGAGCAGATCAATCCGGCGTGTGCTTAATGCTTGGACGCTATTGGACTTGCGTTGGTAGTGAGGGTGGATGCGACGGCTGTTCGGCTTGCGCGTCGGTAGCCGGCGCGATTCTCGGTTTGTGATACGCCTCGATTAGCCGGTGAAGTCGGGTCGCAAACGATTGGTGATCGACCGCCGAATTGCGGCGCAGGACGTTGGACATCAACGTCACGATGTAATGGAGTTTCCGCCCGTGTGCTGGTGATTCGATAATAGCGACTGAATTCATGAAATTTTGTACGTTGCCTTGATATTTTCGGCAGACGAAATCAGGTTCCGGCGCACATTGAAAGAGCGATCCGCTTTTAAAATACACCGCTGAATCACTTAGCGCGGGCGCCGATGCGTAACGAATTCGTCGCTCGGTAACGTACATCAGGCGCTTCATTTCACGTGATGAAAACTCGTCGACCAACTTTCCTTGTTCCATTTTCAGCATGAATTTCATTAACTCGCGAGACGTCGCATAGCTTGAGGTTCCTTGGACTTTGCGTTTGCCCGTGTGAGTAAAAAAACTCCCTTGGCGCAATTTATTCAAATCGAGACCGTTGCGAGTCAGTGGTGTTTGAATAAACGTCGCAAGTTGTTCGGTTAGTGCGCTGCGAGCGCTAGTAGTGAAGTAGTCTTTGCCTGTCGCTTCATCCACGGGATAGTCTTTCCCGAAGTGAGTCAATAGCATGCCATGTTTAGTCAAGGTTGCCGCGGCAGCATTAGCGCTCGGGGAGATCATCCAATCGAGATATTCCAGCATGCTGCCTGAATCACCGATTTTTAACGGTCGGCGAATTAGTTTTGCGTTTTCTCGATCCCACATGCGCACGGTGTGGCTATCGGAGATGATGAATTCGTCAGCGATGATCCGTGTGTCATGTAACACGTTCCAGCGAGCCGTCAGATCGTCAGGGTAGAGATCGGCTAAGGCCTGGTACAGTCCGAGCGCTACGACGAGTTTGCCAACGCTGCCAGGATTGCGCGCAACGTCGCCGTTAACCTCCGTATATCGCGGCTTGTCCGGATCACTTATGTCGAGTACAGAGACCGCGTAGCGATTGGCATAGCTTCCTAATAATCCTTCCACCTGACGTCTGAAGATACCGTCGTTCGGCGGGAGCTCCATATCAGGTCTGTCGACTAAGCGAATATCGACTTCTTCTGTGGGGAGTAATGCACCTGATGGTTGTTTAGTGTCTTTGATGAGATCTTTTTCTACTCTCTGCATGTATTCGAGTCGCCCGATGCCGGTTTTCTCATAGGCGTCCAACGGATAAGCGACTGCAGATAATTGCCAAAGATTCGAACTCGCTAAGTAGAACGCGATCATTAGCGCGCGGAAGCTGGGTTTTACGTGGCAGATCAGGCCGAGGGTCAGATGTCTATTTGCTGTCATTAGGGTTTCCTGATGGCGATTTCCTTGATGCAATTCAGTGCAGACTTCAAAGTTCGCGAGGTTAAGGGCTGATCGGTGACACAAAGCTTGGCGGTCGAGAATCGATTATCTCGATGCCGATAAAGCTCGGATGAACATTTAGTTCATCCGCAATTGCGCGCCAGGATTGGCCGCGCTGCCGTTGTTCCAAAATCGAGGCCTCGCTCGCTCCAGCCAATTCCTCCAAGGTTTCGACTCGAGCATGATCGAGCTTTGCAATGCTCGTAGCGTAGCGTTTGCGAGCGCCGATCTGCGCTGCTTCGTTGACGTTCGCAGTGTCCTCGATGGCTTCCATCGCGGCGCGTGCCACGGCGACTTCGTCGACTAATTTAGTCATCGATTCGATATCGGCGGCCCACGAGTTCCAGGCAAACGTTAGACATAGCGCAATCATGATTTGGCGTTTGACTGGTTTGCACAAGTTGCTCATTGAATGTCCTACTGAACGGCCCGATTATTTATGGTGACTCGTCGAGGACGACTGGTAGATTTTCACGCTCCGCTAAGGATTCGTCGAGCGCTAGTAACACGGAATGTTTTCGCGCTTGATCATTCTCTAAGAACGGCCGGATCTGAAATAATTTCAACTGTCCATCGAGAAAACCGAATTCGATGTCCGCAGGCGTGGATGCACCCGAGGCGTCGACAATGGCCGGGAAGCGTGTTGGCAGCTCTTTCGCCAGGTTTATTAGTTGATTGATCTCGCCCGCTTGGAATACGTACTCAGAGGAGCTCACGGAAAGTTTTTTCACGCCACCCGACAGGTCGACCTTACGTCTAACTGACGCGGTTGCAGTCGCCATCAACTTGACCTCTCCGGTAACGATATTGATGCGTAAGGACTCCGCTGATTGACCATCGACGGCGCCTCCGATTCCTTCGTTAACGGCGACCGAAAGCCAGTCTCTATCTCCGCTATCAATATCTTGGGTAACTAAAACGCCAGATTTATCTACGTCGACACTGCGCATCAACAATACAGCTGGATAGACATGCTCTGGTTTGTCCATCAAGGTTTGTCGCCACGCGAATGAGCGCGCACTAAACGGGGATGCCCAGACCTCAGAAATGGCGCGGATAATGTTATCGATCCCAACGACATTTGGCACGGTCAAATTTAGTCCCGCGCCGGTAAATCCGGGTAAGTCCTCGACGTTTGTATCGCTTCGCACAAAGACGCCAAAACTACTGTCTTGGCCAAAGGTGTCAATCATTTCCGAGCGCAAGCGAGTGCGAAATTCGTCTCCCGGGTCGCCGTTGCGAATAATCGCTTCTAGCTTCGCGCGAAATGATTCGGTTTGTTCACGACGAAAGGTGCTATTGCGCTCGAGCGTCGCTAATCTCGTATATTCACTGCGCATCCATTCGAACACGGTGACACTCAGCCCTTCCATGGGTTGTTCAAGAAGATCTCTGAAAATGCCGAATGGAATGGTCAGCCCTTCTGCGACCGCTTCCGGATAATGATGTTTAAGCTCGCCCAGCTTCGCGGCTTTAGGACCCACAACTTTTCCGGAATCCGTTGCACGCAGGTCACTCAGTTTTAAAAAAGACCGCTCGGTAAGTTTTAATTTTTCGATCTCGACCTGGATGATCGGCGCAGCGTCGTTGCTCGCTTGCATCGAATCCGATTCGTTGGAACTGTCTAGGCTTAAACGAACCGATCCAGCGGGGCTAACTGCAAGCGACACGTGTTGCCCCGCGTACTGCTTAAGCCGCGCAATCAGGTTCTGATCAACGCCGACGTTGGGGATCCCCAGGTTACGGGCCAGGAGCTGCACGTGCGACAACGGGTTACCTTCGCCGGCGGTCAAAATTCCGGCAACCGGTGGGAGTTTAGACACCGTTTCGGGGAGTAAATAGATCCCGTTCACGTCGAGATCGGCAATATCGTCGCCCAGTGTCATTTGCAGCTGCCCGTGTGCGAGCCCTGGGTTTAGACCGCGGAATCCAACCCCAACACTTTCTCCAAATAGTTCGTTTCTAACCCCGGCCAGTTTATTTGCGTCGCGGGCTAGTTCGTCAAGCTGCAAGGCGTAATGAAACATCGGACTGCTACGCAGCTGGTCTTGGATAAAATGCGCCAATTTAGGCTCTATTTGGTTAAGTTTCTCGATACCGTCGCCAAAAAATCTCCGCAAGTTCTGTGTTCCCCAATTTGGCGCTAATGCGAGGTAATCGAGCGTTCCTTTGTACGTTCGAACATCAATCGATGGGTTTTGAAGGAACTCATCGATCGCACCAGCTGCGGCGTCGAATTGTCGCTTTGAAAACAGCCCAACACCGTATAACGCGCGTATTTGATCAGCCAGCAATTCGATACGGTTGCGCCGCGATAAACCGTCGATTTGATTCTCAAATGCGGCTTGTGAGATGAATAACTCGTTTTCGACTGCCAAGCTCGCGTCAATGATCGCTAAGCGTGCGGGTGGTTGACTTACTGCCGAGAGTTGATCGCGAAGGTCCACTAATAGTTGCGCAAGAATATTTATTTTGATTCTTGTACTCGGCTTGCGGCTCAGTTCGCTAAGGGCTCGCTCGACCAGCGCTTTTAGGTTCCCCGCACTGCCAGCTGATTGGTTTAATGTTCTAAGATTTTCACCAACATCCGCCGTATATACTCGTTCAATCAGCTCGGCCAGTCGCGTGAAATCGGTCGCGAGTTCCCCCACATTATTCGCTTGTTGATAGCTGCGAACAGTGTCTGCGTCAGTGAGTTCAGGTCGCCCATGAATTTTGTTTCTTACGGGTTTAAAGCCAGGATCGCGGTCGGAAAGCGACGCGGATAGGTGACGAACTTCCTGTACAGACGCTGTGTCAGTGCCGTGGGGCAAAAATTGTGTCGCACTCCTCAGCATAAGGAATCGGTAATTCAGCCAGTCCGGGCTTTCGGCGAGCTTAAGTAATAACTTCCGCGCGCCCTTGCGCTCTTCCTCTGCCTGGTAGGCACCACGGTAGTACTGTGCGCCCTGCAAAATCCATCCGTCATCGACTCGGATCAGAAACTGCTCTACCAACATCTGCGCGAAGCGATCCGATAGTGCGTCTTGCTTGACGAACGAATTAATATCGAGATCGGCGTAAAAATTCGCGATCTTGAAGCCTGCGTCGCGGAGTTTCATGGTCCGATCGGACCAAAAGCCATGCTGCTGCCCGCCGCCGAATTCGACGCAGGCGGAAGGCTTCGGCAGCAGGACTTGTCCGTCTTTACAAAACCATCGAATTTGGGCGAACGGGCCGCGTCGGTCTGCCTTCATTGCGGATATCCATTGCCTGTACTCAGGGACATCGCCCGCTGACCAATTCTCCGCTGCCGCACAGCCGAGACTAACGGCTGCGAGTAATGTCGTGACGTAAAGTTTCCACATAAGCTGATCTAACAAATAACTATAAAAGTCGCCAGCCCGATTGGTCGATCGCAAGCTGGTGTAACAGAATACGCGCGCCCGCGAGTGCAGGTCACGCGTTGCACTTCGAGTCGCTAATTGCAGGCGGTTGTTGCATAGGCCGTGATTAACGATTGTTCATGCTGCCTTATCGACAGACCCGTTTTGAACTCTGTACACGACATCCGCATGATCTGCGAACGCCTTCTGGTGGGTGATAGCGAGGATGGTCATGTCGCCGCGTAACTCTGCGACCGTGGCTGCTACGGCGTACTCGGTGACGGGATCGAGCGAAGCGGTTGCCTCGTCTAGGATCAGCAGGCTCGGCGAGCAAACAATCGCTCTGGCCAAAGCAATGCGTTGCCGTTGACCGCCAGATAGCAGTAATCCGCGTTCGCCAACTGATGCCAAGAGTTGGTCCGGTAAGGCTTCAACAAATGCTTTCGCGCCGACCCGTTCAAGCGCGCGCCAAACGTCTTTTTCCGAAACCGATGGATCACCTAATGCAATATTCGTAAGAATACTTTCATTGAGCAAAAACAATTCCTGAGGAACGTAGCCGATCATTTCGCGCCAACGGCGAATGTCGATGTCGTTAAGATCAACGTTGTCAATACGGATGGTGCCTCGCGATGGCGATACTAAGCCGACCATCATATCGGCGATGCTCGTCTTCCCGGCGCCAGACCCACCGATTAGTGTGGTGAGTTTGCCGGCCGGCACGAACAGGTTTACGTCGTCTAAGATCGGCTCTTCTCGATAGGTCAATTGGATATCGGACAAGGTGATGCCAAGTCGCAAACTTGGAGTTTGGCCACTTCTACTTGGCTCTCGCTCGGCGTTTGCTGCATTGATGTTTTCGCTTAGAGAGGTATAAGCGCTTTCGCGAGTGACATACTTTTGGATCTCTTTCTGGGCCGTACCAATGGCGCCGAGCGTGCGACCGAACAGCAGGCCGAACATCAGTAGATGAGAGACCGACATCGACCAGTATGTGACCGCGGCATAGAGGCCGAGCGCAAGTCCCGCCACTAAGATGGGTTCTTGGAGTGCCTTGAGGCCTTCTTTGCTAAATACTTCGCCGCGCTGAGCGCGATTCAGATCCTCCGTTTCGCGAATCAAGACATTGTCCATCAATTGCTCGCGCGCCATAGCCCGTAGCGGTTTAATGGCGTGCAAGGCGTCTGCGAGATGCGCGACCGACTTATTAAGTAGCTCGGTTTGCTGCTCGCCGGCGCGCCGCGCCGCACGCACTAGCCACGTCAGAGCGGTGGCACTAATCAGACCAAGAGCGAGCGCTGCGAGCGTTCCCTGCCAGGATATCGCGAGCGCGATACCTGTGTATAAAACGATTTGGATACCCGCCGCGATCACTTGGGAACCATGCAGAAATGCAAGCGACGCGCGCTCCGCTTCAGTGGTGAATGCATTCGCTATAGCGCCTGCAGGACGGGTTGTGAAGTAGCGCCAACGTGCGCCCATCAACGCGCTAATTAGCAACAACCGTAATTCAGTCGCAACACTTGAGACAGCGTACCCGACTTGCCGATTGGCCAGCAGTACGAGTACGGCTTTAGCGATGATGCCGCCGACGACGATGATCAGCAGCGTCCCTAGGGAGGCCTGTATGCCGAAATCGGCCAAGGCGCCACGCACTGCCGCGGCAAACGGGGAAGCGTCCGCGCCACCGTTATCGGGAACTGCGAGTTCGAGTACCGGAAACAGCGACGAAAGTCCTATCCCTTCCGCAACACCAGCCAATAGTAAACAAACCAAGGTCATCACGCTGCGATAAGGGTGACTGCGGCCGAACTCAAGCAGAACTTTCATACATATAGTGATCGATGTGGTGCGTCATTGAAGAGCGAAGGCACTCGCCCGCGCAGTAGTTGTCCAACGCGCATGATAACGCAGGATTGCAAACCACACGAAGCGCGGGAGTAATCGTAGCGAAAGAATCGCTTTTACATCGTGAGATTGATCTTGCGGCGTCGCTTGTGTCACAGTGCCGGGCCGCGCTTAACCACTTTTTTAGTCCGATTTTATTGCGCACCTCATGCAGACCACGGCGCGCTCTCCAATCGGAAAACGAAATTTAACCTTAGGTGTGATGATCATTCCCTTGGATGAGGTGAGGTATCGGCACATGACGACATGCTACTCATGCTGGCACACATTGCCGTTCGGTAATATGCGGTCATCGGCTCTGGTGAATAAACCAAAAATGCTCGCTTTTCCGGTTTACTGAGCGGTGACCGCAGTTCTTCATCCGGTTCGTGACTACCAAAGTCGTGCCTTGCCCCAAACCATTGTGTTACCGGTTCGATCCGGTGTGCGGCCGAATGGGAAACCGCCAGTGAGGATTTTTGTCGGAACGGAACCGGCCCAGTTTCGCGCTGAGCGAGTGTTCATCTTTTCGATTGAAAAACACCGCGATCCGGCGCGGGTCTACGAGATAAGTCTGCTAAAAGAATTAACGGGCTTTGATGATCGGCGTTGGTTAACGGGCTTCACGAACTATCGTTTCGCGGTGCCGTATTTCGCCGGCGGCAAGGGTCGGGCGATCTATAACGACACCGACCAAGTGTATTGTGACGATCCAGCGAAACTATTCGATCACGAGCTCGGCGCGCATGCCTACCTCGCCGTGTCCGAGAGAGATACCTCGGTGATGGTCATGGACTGCGCGGCGATGATCAAAATATGGACGCTCGATCGTGCCCAGAACTGGCGCAAAAACCGACTCATTGATGCAGCCCTGAATGCCCAGGCGTATGGCAGCTTAAGTGGTGAATGGAATGCGCGGGACGAAGAGCACGTTGCTGGTTGGTCGAAATGCGTCCATTTAACAACTATCCACAAGCAACCTTGGCGCCCGTTCCCGCGACGCTTCGTCTATCAGCCAAACCCTGTTGGTGAATTATTTGTTGATCTCGAAGAGCAAGCGAATTCAGCCGGTTTTAACGTGTTCACGCGGGCCCTGCCAAGCGCGGACTATGCCGTGTTTATTGAACAATACCAAAGCCAGTCACACAGTTTATTCAGTAATGATCCGATCATTGTTGATTGCATTAGTGAGCTATTTGGGCGTGCCAACGTTCGCTCACGGCTTGAAGTTCATGCAGGCAATGCGCCGAGTACGTTTGATGTGCGGCCGGTCGGCGAGGCGATCGAGGAACAATCCATCGGTATCTTGCGCTTCCTCGCTGCCGGTGCTGAGCGCACCGACGTCGATGCGATTGTGTGCAGTGCTGATCTTGAATCGTTTCCTATCGAAGATGTTCCCTGGATCGTCGATGAAGTCGTGGCACGGGCTGGGAAACTCGTCGTATTAGCCGTGCGTAATCCACCGCGCAAAACTGATGTATCGCGCGATAGTGGCACGGTTCACGAAGTCGAATGGTGGACGTCATTACTCGAGGCCGCGTGTTCGCGTCATCCCAATGTCCATTGGTGCTTAGTAGTTGGCAATGGGGAAACTTTCACGAACGGAAACACAGTTTATCGCCAAGGGGGTAAATTCCTCGGACCGGGGCTACCGACGGTGTGGTTGCTGGAAGACCATAAACCCGGACATACAACGCAATCGCTCGGCTTAATCGACGCCTTGGGGTGGCCATATCAACGTATAAAGTTGGACTTTACGTCTCTTGCACAGAGGCCAAATTTTCTTCGCGGTGCGGCCTTGCGCGGTTTGACTTCGGCATCTGCGGCGCAGCTTGTCGAACCGTGGCCGGATCTCGTCGTCGCCACCGGTGCGCGTGCAGCACCGGTCGCGGAATGGATTCGTAGCGCATCGAAAGGCCGCTCGCGAACCGTTCATCTAGGGAGAAAAGGCGCGCATCTGGGCAACGAATTCGATTTATCGGTTGCGCCAGCCTACGTTGGGCTGTATCCCGATCCACGTCGTATCGAAACAACTGTCCCACTTACCCGGGTCAAACAGACAGAACTCGAACTTGCTGCAGAACGTTGGGGCCCTGTGCTGAGCGCCGGTCCGGCACCTCGCATTGCCTTGTTAGTCGGGGGCGACGATAGTGTCTATGCATTGGATGCTGATCAGGCGAGCCGCATGGGTGGTGAGGTCGCAACCCTAGCCCGCGATGTCGGTGGCTCGGTTTTCGTCACAACGAGTCGTCGAACGGACACGAAAGCGGCGCGAGCATTGGTCGCGGCGCTTGGCAACGTCACGGTACATTCCTATCACTGGAGCGCAGCGCATCGCGAGGATGAAAATCCTTACCTCGGTTATTTAGCGTTGGCGGATATCTTGGTCGTGAGCGGCGAAAGCGCGTCGATGCTCGCAGAAGCTTCCGCAACGGGTAAGCCGGTATTCATTTACCCGTTAGAAAAGCGCGGTAAGGACGTACATCGTGTCAAATTCCTGTTCGGTCAAGCTGTTTCACAATGGGTGATGACGCGCGCATTTGCGCGGCCGTTGAATCGCCGTGGACGAGAGCGCCCGCAAGCGGGACTTGAATTGCTTTGCGCGCGACTTGCGGCACGCGGTTGGGTCCGTCCCCACGGTGACATTACGAAACTTCACACCGCTTTGATTGAACGCGGAACGGCGCGTTATTTCGACGGGGGCAAACCTCACGAGTCTCCAATGCCGTTAGACGAAGCTCAGTTGGTCGCCGAAAGGGTCCGCTGCTTAGTTGGCGTCGACGTCGCGAAATCCTAAATCGCAGGCGGCTTATTGGTCCAGCGCGTGAATGCGGGACCATTTCGAACAGTTATGAAGCTCTTCAGAAACATTACGCATTCGGCTGAATTTGTTTGCAAATGCGACGTGAATTCGGCACCATCTTCGCACTGACTCGTGCCCCCCTCGGGCAACCGCGCTAATCCCATGAAATTAATTATCGTCGACGATTCCAAAGAGTACATGACGCTGATCCGGCGTATGCTCGCTAGTGCGATCCCGGACATCGAAGTCACAGAATACGATCCTGAGCAGCAAGGCCGGCCAAGCGATGATTTCGATTGGGGTATTTATGACGTTCTGCTCATCGACTACCAGCTCGGCCTGCACGAAAACGGAATCGAGTGGATAGAAAAATACCGTGGTTGCGTAGGGTTTCCGCCCGCCATCCTCATGACTTCAACGGGCGACGAATATGTCGCAGCCCGGGCGATCAAACTTGGCGCCTGTGACTTCATAAAAAAAGCCGATATGGAGGTCGGGCGAATAGCACCGATGGTGCGGGCTGCGGTTGCAGAGCGCGAAGCTAAATTCTCACGAGACGATTACAACACTCAATTCGAAATTGGACAGCGACGCATTCGTTTTCAAGGACGTAAAATTAACTAAGGATCGCACTCCGGACGGCCATCGCATTGGCTATCGTTTCGTCCGCCTTATTGGTCAAGGCGCGAGCTCAAGAGTGTATCTCGCCGAACGCTTTAGCGATCGGACGACCATGGTTTTGAAAATCATAGACGTCGCGACGATTAAGGAACCGCAGGCCTTGCAGCGTTTTGTTCAAGAGGCGGAACTCGTATCCGAACTCGACAGCCCATACGTCGTGCACTTTCTTGAGCACGGCTTCACCAAAAATTATGGCTACATCGCGATGGAGTTTTTCACGCGAGGCGATTTGAAGCAGCGAATCGAGCACGGCGTCTCAATACAAGACGCGATCAATTACATTCGCCACATTGGTTTCGGCCTTAGCGCAATACATGCACACGGAATCGTGCATCGCGACTTGAAACCAGGGAACATAATGTTCCGTTCCGACGACAGCCTCGCACTCGCGGATTTTGGTATTTCGAAACGTTTGGATGAGACGGGGGAATTGACAAAACTCGGCAGCGTACTTGGAACGCCGAACTATATTAGTCCGGAGCAGGCGCTTGGCAACGATATCGATCATCGATCAGATCTTTACAGCGCCGGCGTTGTATTTTTTGAAATGCTGACGGGCCGCAAACCATTCAAGGCAGAGACGGCGCCCGCACTCGTTTATCAGCACGTGCATGCCCCGATCCCACAATTACCGAACCCGGTCCACAACTATCAACCGATTATCGATATGTTATTGGCTAAAGACCCGGACGATAGATTCGCAAGCGCGGAGGAATTTGTGTCGAGTCTAGAAGCCGTTGCTCGCGCCTCTCACACTCTTACCTAACTATTCGGCTCCTCACTGTTGAGAAACCGAACCTCTTAAACCTGCACATGAGATCTCGCTGTCCCTTGATTCTAGGACGTGCGAGCCCAATGTTAAGCTTCTCGAAGGGTCGACGATTCGATTCGGCCGCTAATTTGAAACGAACACGGGGCTGTCGATGAATTCTGATGTGTTGCAAAGTGATGGTATGCCTGCTCGCATAGAGCTGAGTTTACCGGATAACTTACTGCTGCTGCCGCTTCACGGGCGGCCGTTTTTCCCCGCGCAAACCATGCCGATAGTTGTTGACGAACAACGCTGGTCATCGACTTTGGAACAAGTGGGTAAACATCAACAACACTTCGTTGGTCTCGTCTTCGCTCGCAATAGATCTGAAGATATGCCGAAGCCCGAAGATTTCGCTTCGATGGGTACGCTGGTGCGCGTGCACCATCCGATTCGCGCCGAGGGGCGAATGCAATTTATCGCCGAAGGTGTGCAACGCTTCAGAATTGTGAAAATTGCCAGTTCCGAGTCACCGTTTGTCGCTGAAGTTCAGTATCCACCAACCGTTTTCGAACAGAATCAAGAAATCCGCGCGTACGCCTTAGCGATTATTGACAAGATTAAGGAGTTGTTGCCGCTCAATCCCTTATACAAAGAGAACGTTCGCGCCTATTTGGAACGGTTTAATCCTGACGAGGCGTCACCACTAGCAGACTTTGCGGCAGCGTTGACGAGTGCCCCAGCGAATAAACTTCAAGACGTCCTAGAAACAATCCCTCTCTTGCGTCGCATGGAGAAAGTGATGCTGCTGGTTCAGCACGAGCTTGAAGTAGCCGGACTTCAAACCGAAATCAAGCGCAAAGTTGAAGAACGGCTCACGAACAATCAACGCGAATTCTTCCTCAAGGAACAACTTAAAGAAATTCAGCAAGAACTAGGGATATCGAAAGATGACAAGACCGTGGAACTGGATCAGTTTCGTGCGCGTCTCGAAAATTGTGACGTGCCTGATGCTGCGCAAAAACGCATCGATGAAGAAATTGAGAAATTTACGTTCTTACAACCAGGCTCGCCTGAGTATTCCGGTAGTCGAACTTATCTCGATACCTTAACCAGTCTGCCATGGGGCAAGTATTCCCAGGACAGTTTCGACTTGTCACGGGCCCGCGCGTCGCTCGACCGCGATCATGAAGGCTTAGATGACGTAAAGGATCGAATCATAGAATTTCTTGGCGTCGGCGCGCTAAAGGGTGAAATAGCTGGTTCAATTCTTTGTCTGGTTGGACCGCCTGGCGTGGGGAAAACGTCTATTGGCCGTTCCGTGGCTGATGCATTAGGCAGGAAGTTTTATCGCTTCAGTCTTGGTGGCATGCGCGACGAAGCAGAAATTAAAGGACATCGGCGAACGTATATTGGTGCGATGCCAGGTAAGTTTATCCAAGCAATCCGAGAATCCGCCGTAGCCAATCCCGTCATCATGCTCGATGAGATCGACAAAATCGGTAACTCCTACCAAGGTGATCCAGCCTCTGCGTTGTTAGAAGTATTGGATCCCGAACAAAATTCGTCATTTCTAGACCATTACTTAGACGTACGCTTTGACCTCTCAAAAGTGCTGTTCATTTGCACGGCAAATCAAATCGATTCAATTCCGCGTCCGCTAATGGACCGGATGGAATTAATTCGTTTGTCGGGTTACATCACCGAAGAAAAATTGAGCATTGCAAAACGCCACCTCTGGCCGAAGCAGCGGCAAAAAGCAGGTTTAACGGCAAAACAGATCTCGATCTCCGACTCAGCATTACGCATGGTGATTGAAGATTACGCGCGCGAAGCTGGCGTGCGTAATTTGGAGAAACAACTCGGGCGCATCGCGCGCAAAGCCGTGGTCGCAGTACTAAAGGACAAAAGCACCAAGACGAGCGTCACTCGAGACAACCTCGGAGAATTCCTCGGGCAGGCGGTATTCCGCCAGCAGACGCCGCAGCGCGGTGTTGGAATCGTCACCGGGCTTGCCTGGACCGCTATGGGTGGCGTTACCTTGGACGTTGAAGCAAGTCGCGTGCACAACAACGCGCGTGGTTTCAAACTGACCGGCCAACTGGGCGAGGTGATGCGTGAGTCCGCTGAA
>JAQCEL010000035.1 GCA_027618655.1 Pseudomonadota bacterium
ATGCGCCACTCGAGACGGCGCACCTTTTCACTCCGTATCTAACTATCATTTCGTATCTGTGCGCAGGTTTAATTGGCATTCCTCTGTACCTTGTTTTACGACGGTTTCTGGGAAGTGCTTGGTGGAAGTATGTTTCGCTCGGTTCTTTTATAGGCGGTGCCCCCGCATTGTTGCTCAAAACGACAATCAATAATGAGCCTTCTGGACTTGGATCAGGAATCGCTACAGTTGCCGCAGTGATCGGGCTCATCTATGGTGCTGTAGGAGGCCTTGCGTTTTGGATAATTGGCATTGCAGAGCGGACAGATAAAAATGCCGAACAAGCGCTTAAAGAATGACGCTTTCCGCGTTGCTCCAAGCGCATCTTAAGTAAACGTTAAGCGCCCGGTGAACCCTTAGCATGTCGAAGTCCTTCACGTCGAAATTCAATGGATACGCAGAGCGGGTACGCAGAAGCCTCCGTGACCAACCTTTTATGGACAAGATGCTGCGTGCTGAGGCGACGAGGATTGAGCCGGGGTTTGTCGAGATTTCCGTCCCGGTACATCAAGATATATTGCAACCGCACGGTAACGTTCACGGAATTATTGCGAGTGCTGTTGCGGATAGTGCCGCGGGCTATGCCGCGCAAACGCTGTTGCCAGAGGGTTACGATGTTGTAACTGTAGAGTACAAAATCAATTACATGGCTCCGGGCATTGGCGAGAGAATCATCGCGGTAGGCCAGGTCATCCGCGCGGGCAGGACTTTATCTATATGCTCAGCCGACATCTACGCCGAAAGTGGAAGCGAAAGAACGGCGTTTGCACATCTTGTTACGACAATGATGGCTGTCGAGGATAAATGAATCCTGGGGTCAGCATTCGGAAGCTTCCGCTCGGCGCCTAACAAATAAGGATAGGTCGCGCGCAGCCGCGACCTATCCCAGGTTGGACAAGCCCGGGGAAGGTGTCGAGTACTTGGGTAAAGATCCGCGTTGAGCGGCTTGTGATGTTCGAGCTACGGTGTGGTAGCTTTTTTCGAGGCGAGTGCGGCCGATTGAGGCTGCAAGATATCGAATTGACGGGTGACTATATCGTGGTGAGAGAAGCGAAAGGTGCGAAATCTCGTCGTACCTTATTGCCGGAATCACTTAAAGCACGTCTCGCTCGTCAGATCGAATCAGTCACCATGCAACACGCGCAAGATCTCGCTGATGGCTTTGGCTCGGTTTACCTTCCAGATGCTCTCGAAAGAAAATATCCGCGAGCACCATTCGAGTTAGGTTGGCAATATCTGTTCCCTGCGCAACGGCTCTCGGTTGATCCGCGCACCGGCATTGAGCGTCGGCACCACATCAGCGAACAAAAAATTCAGCGCGCCGTAAGACAAGCGATCACGAATTCTTCAGTGATTAAGAAATCTGGTTGTCATACGTTTCGCCACAGTTTTGCGACGAGGTTGCTGGAGCAAGGAACGGACTTACGCAATATTCAGGAAATACTCGGGCATAATGATATTTCAACGACTCAGATCTACACCCACGTAGTGGGGCTTCATGAACGCGGTATGCAAAGCCCCGTGGACTTAAATTATTAAGTACCGCTGTACTTGTACATATCCTTCCAATAATGCTCGAGCACCTTATCGTCCGCGCAATTCGTGCATTCCAATTCCGAATCGCTCACTTCTAACAAACCTTGTTTGATCAGGGTTTCCGCATACGGTCCACGATCGATGAGTTTGGTCGGACCGCGACGTTCGGCTATCTCACGGCGCCTATTCTCTGTCGCGATCTCATCTACTTCGAATGAATCCGGATCCATCATGACGCCATATTCGCTTGCCGCTGCACCGTGGGAGACAAGTCGCCGCACCACATCCATACGCACGGCTTCGATATCACGCTCCAGTGGGTCGCCCCAGCCGCCGCCGCCCGGTGTGACGAGTCGGATGAGATCATTCGCGACCACGGGCACCGCATCGCGACTATAGAACACATGCTCTTCGCTCGGTGTGCCGGGGTTTTTCACCGATCCACCTGGCGCACCCCAACGCCCCCCTTTAATCCCAATACAGGCGAACGCGGTGCGCTCGGTAACCGTCGTATAGTGAGCGTCGACTAAGGTCCGCAGTTCTTTCACATAACCAAGGCCGCCGCGATATTTCCCTGGCCCGCCCGAATCGATCGCGAGGCCTACGCGCTCGACGGATACGGGAAAGCGTTGTTCAATAAATTCCGCTGGTAGGTTCTTCGAGTACGGTACGAGGTCAACAGCGTCAGTACCGTCCGCATACGGCCGCGCGCCAGAACCTGCGCCGAATATTTCGCGCATGAGAAAAAGTTTCCCTTCGAAGTCTTCGCCATATAAGCCATACAACTGAATGTTCTGCATGTCGGCCACGACTTCACCATTGAAAGCTTTGGCCAAGGCGACGGTGTAGGCACTGATCATGCGCAACATACAGGTCATGCGCGAGACAACCGGTGCGGGAAATTCAGAACTTAAAATCGTCCGCTTAGGGATCCGGCAACGGAACGCCTCAGTGACGCCTTCATTAATAATGATCCCGGGAATTTGCGCTTTGAAGAACGCGCCCAACCACTTCGAATAATGACGACCGTCGAGCGGCCAGTTGATCGGCCCTTTTGCTTGACCGGCTGTTCCTTCGAAATCGAGGATCATTTTCTCCGGATATTTTCTCAAGGTGATTTTCATCTTCACTGGCTCGTCTAAGGTGAGCCCATCGTTTTCGATGAAATCTTCGCCGACGAATTCGCCCTCAGGGAAAAACGGTAGGCCGATGTCCTTCACGACTTGCGCGCAGCGATCGATGATCTCGTAGAACGCGGCTTCCACTTTATCGCGCCCGAAGCGCTCACAGAGTTCCACCACGCGCCGTCGAATAATTTCGTTTGCGCCAACGAACGCGTCTACGTCACCACGCAGATCTTCAGGAAAGCGCGAATTGCGTAATATGATGTCGTAGAGGTCTTCATTCAAAACGCCTTGGCTGTACATCTTAACCGGCGGGCACATCGTCCCTTCTTCGAAAATACTTTTTGAAGTATTCGGCCAAGAACCTGCCATGCGCCCGCCCACGTCGCTTACGTGGCCAAAGATTTGCGCGAATCCGATCAGTTGCTTATCGAAAAATATTGGAGTTACGACGCAATAATCCGGCAAGTGACCAATCGTGCCGGCAGACTCATACACATCGTTGTAGATAAACACATCGCCTGGGCGGATCTTATCGAGCGAATATTTCATGCGGATCGGATCGGCCGTCGCCGCCCAAGAAACACGTGATACGGATAAGCAATCCAAAGTGTTGAGCGACGCGCGATAGTCGTGTTGTTCACGGATAATTGACGAACGGGCCGTTCGCTCGACCGCCGCTTCGGCTTCCATCACCGCGGCTTCGATGCCGCCGTCGACTATGTCGACTAAAATCGGATCAAGGCCAATGCGCGCTTCGCGAATGCGTTTGTCGTAGTCCGGATCGGGCGTCACTTTTCCATAGCGAAACTCGGCGTAATCCGCGAACGCGGTGTCTTCATCGGCCTTGTCGTAGTAGGTCTGCGAAAATTCGGCTGCGCCTGTCATAGAATTACCCTGTTATCCAATCGCCGTAGATGGTTCTGTGTTTTCACCGTGCTCGTTTATCACTCGATGCGAATCATTCAATTCAGCGCGAGGCGGCCTGTAAATTATCCATCACTGGTACTAGTCTTTGATCAAAACCAGACTACCCCACTCATCCAAACGTGCGTGCCATCCAGGATTCACGACCGTGGTCGAATCGTATTGTTCGACGATCGCCGGGCCCTCGAAGCGGTTACCGGCGAGGAGTTTGGCGCGCTCATAAACCGGACACGATACTTTGCCTTGGGTTTGCGGAAAGTACACATCGCTTGTTGTGCGTATCGCCGCATGCGCAGATTCGTCGCCGACAACCGCGATGGGAATTTGCGGACGTTTTAATAAACCCAGCCCCGTCACACCCACGTTCACTAGCTCGACGGGTTCGCGGCCTTCGTATGAATATCCATACAAATCTTGATGCGACACATGGAACGCCGTAATTGCGCTAGCTAGGCCTGTAGATAACTGCGTGAGATTGCCGCCAAGTGGCACTCTAATTTCATAAGCCTGACCGCCGTAGCGCATGTCCAGAAAATGCGTTAGCTCGATAGTCTCTTTCGCGAAGCCTTCGCCGCTTAAACGTTCTACCACGCGCGCTTCGAGTTCCTGGAATTGCGCTTGCACTCTAGCAGCATCGAGCTGATCTTCGCGCTGTACGTCGGTATGGACTAAATCGATCCGCACGTCCGTTAGCAGCAGGCCGTAGGCAGACGTAACACCGGGACTCGGCGGGATCACGATTTGTTTCATGCCCAACCAATCGGCGAGGTAACAAGCGTGTAAGGGTCCGGCACCACCAAACGCAACGAGCGCATAGTCGCGTGGATCGCGACCGCGTTTCACCGACACGGTTCGTATGCCGGCTGCCATATTCTCAATCGCAATGCGGAGTATGCCGTCCGCCGCATCAGTGAGTTCAAGACCCAGCGCACTCGCAATACCGCCCACGACTTCGGCCGCGCGATCGTAGCTCAGCTCGACCCCGCCACCGGCCAGTCCTGCGGTGAGTCGGCCGAGCACTAAGTTCGCATCTGTCACGGTTGGCAGTTCACCGCCGCGCCCGTAGCAGGCCGGGCCGGGATCGGCGCCAGCGCTATCTGGACCGACTTTCAGACTCACACCGCCCGCCAACCAAGCGATGGATCCACCACCAGCACCGACCGTGTGGATATCGATCATCGGCGTTTTTACGTCGTAAATATCCACTCTGCCTTCCGTCAACATCCGCGGCGTACCGCCTTCTACAAGGCAAATGTCAGCTGAAGTGCCGCCAACATCGAAACAAATAATATTTGGAAAGCCGCTCAACTTTCCGAAGTGGCAGGCCGCAATCACACCGGCGGCCGGGCCAGACAAAGCGGCAGCGATCGGTAGTCGCGATATTTCTTCAGCTTGGGCAAGGCCGCCACTCGATCGCATGATATAAAATGGTGCGGCAATTTTTTGATCACGTAAGTGCTGGGCGAGCTTCGCGTGATAATTCGATAGCAATGGCATCAACGCCGTATTCAAGCACGTCGTGTTAGTGCGTTCGTATTCTCGGTACTCGCGTAGAATGTCCGACGAAATCGAAATGAAACATTCGGGATAGACCTCGTTGATAATTTCACGAACGCGTCGTTCGTGATCCGGGTTTCGATACGAATGCAATAAGGACACGGCGATGGCTGTGATCCCCATGGCTTTAAATTCCGATGCGTGCGCGCGAATTTCATCGGCATCGACTGCGAGCGTTTCCTCACCCGCAACGTTCAATCGACCACCGCCTTCTCGCACGAGTTCTAAGGGGACCACTCTTTCCGGCTTAATCCACCACGTGATGTCGCCAAACTCTCCTGGCACGGTTTGACGCGCTACTTCCAGCGCCTCGCGATAGCCAAGGGTGATGATCAAACCGAGCGGTGAATATTTGCGTTGCAAGATGGCGTTCGTTGCAACCGTCGTGCCGTGAAACACGGCCGCGACGTCAGCGGCTTCAACGCCGCTCGTCGCTCGAATGTGTTCGATGCCGTTGATGAAACCGTTCGCTGGGTCGTCCGGTGTGCTCGGGACTTTCGCTAAGTGCAATTCGCCAGACACTTCTTCGAGCGCGACGATGTCCGTGAATGTACCGCCGATATCAACTGCTAGGCGCCAGGCCATAAATCCTCTCCTTGTGCATCGACATGCGCTGTTCGAATGTCGTTGCGAGCGTTTGGAAACGCGATCGGTCGTTTTTCAATGGGCTGTTCTGCGACCTGCGGGCTGCCCAGCTTAAACGAAGAGCCACCCTGACACTAGCCGGTTCTTGCCAGATTCGCGCAGATCCAACTAGTGATAAAGGCAACCATGCTGATCGTTTAATGTAAGCAAATCACCTTGGGTCACGGTCACTCCCGTTGTCGGTCTCGGGGCGACGAATCCGCAGGTTAAACAAACTGAATACTTATCGAATCCCGTTACCGGCGTGGCAAATCGAAATACACACCGTCATGTCGACCTTAGAGACTCGGCATCGCAAGTAAGGATCAAGTTAGCAAACTCGTCTAACCGACAATGCCACCTTGGCGGCAGGATGGTGGTCGACTCATATTGTTCGATCACTGCCGGCCCCACTAGTACGCTCAACGACGATAGCTCGTTCCTTCGATATATCGGTGTTGCAATGAGATCCGTGTGACCGAGAAATCCGACTGCGCGATCCGTATAAGCTATCGCTGCAACGTGACGCGGTGCCGGCCGCAACAACGACGGCTTCGTCCGCTCAACGATTGCCGTAATGCGCAAATTAACGAGTTCAACCGCTTCCTTATCCCGCCATGAGCGCCCCGTGAGTGCTTCGAAATAAGCATGAAACGCTTCAACGCCGCTCGCAATCCTCACTGAGAGATCACCATCACTCGCGCATTCAACACTCGTCTCGTGCGTCATGCCGGCGTAGCGCAAATCGAGTTTCAAAATTAATTGGCAAGCGTCTGGTCCCAGTGCTTCTGATTGTGCCCATCGTGCGGCACGGACATGGAGTTCGGCATACGTTGACTCGAGTGATCCCAGATCCAATTGAGGGTGCTCGACACCGAGCGGCTTAACGAAATCACTCGTGACATCGGCGACGAGCAATCCCCACGCGGCTGCGAGTCCCGGCTGCGGCGGTACCAACACGGTTCGCATGCCGAGCAACTCGGCAATTTCGGCAGCGTGCAGTGGGCCCGCGCCACCCATCGCGAGTAAGGTGTAGTTCGCGGGATCATGTCCACGCAAAACGGAAACCCGGCGGATGGCACCACACATGTTATGACTCGCAATTTCGAGGATGCCGCGCGCGGTGCGGATGGCATCAAAGTTCCGCGTTGCACCGAGTGTACTTAGCGCAGTCCTTGCTCGTTCAACGTCGAGCGCTATCGACCCACCGAGCAAGCCTGCCGGGATCCGACCGAGTAGCAGTTGCGCGTCAGTTAAGGTTGGCACCTCGCCGCCACCTGGATAGCAAGCCGGACCCGGATCAGCGCCGGCGCTTGCCGGCCCAACGTGCCAACGATGATCTGCAGCGTCGTGCGCAATGGAGCCACCGCCGGCACCAATTGACAGTACATCCAGCATCGGTGTCTTCAAATCGAAGCCAGCAATTTTGCCACTCATGGTGAGTTTCGTTTCGCCGTCCTTAATCACGGCCACATCCGTGGATGTGCCACCGACGTCGAGCGTGATCACATTATCAAAGCCGCTTTGTTGAGCTAACCAGCGCATCCCGATCACGGCGGCGCCAGGTCCGGACAACGCAGTTGATAACGGTTGATGTGCAATGCCGGCAGCGCTCATTAGTCCGCCGCTCGATTGCATGAGCCAGATCGCCTGGCGGCTAGTTCCGGAGTTTTTTCTTAACCCATCGAGATGCGCGCCGAGTACGGGAACGAGACACGCGTTCAACGCGGTTGCCAAGGTGCGCTCATATTCGCGGAGTTCTGGTAGAACCTTGCTTGAGCGAACGACCGTTATGTGTGGGGCGACCTCGGCAAAGATCCGCGCGATGTGATTTTCTTGCGCCGGATCCAAGTAACTATGTAGTAAGGCGACTGCCACGACATCGATGCCGAGCGCGCTGTACTCTTGTGCGAGCGTGGTGATTTCCTTGTGCACGATCGGCGAGCGTTCAACACCGCTCGCTTCCAGGCGCGCACTAACTTCGCGCACCCACTCGAGCGCCACTAAGCGGCGGGGCAGTTGGCTTGGTGGAACTTCAGCTACGGACTCTGGCAAGCGTGCGGTTTCCAGAATATCGCGAAATCCCATGGTCACGATCAAGCCGATGCGTGGCAACTCGCCGGCGATCAAGCTATTCAGTGCAACCGTCGTGCTGTAGAGCAATGCATCATTCAAACCAATCTCGCCGACCGTCTTCTCTAAAAGACCGGCGATGTCCTGTGGCGCGCCGGACGGGACTTTGTAACTCTGGCGATCGCCCTGCGCGTCCACGCACAAGATGTCTGTGAACGTGCCACCCACATCGATGCTGATGAGTCTAGAAGCCGACATGGGATGCAGCCGAAACTACACGTTCAAAATATTCAATGAGTGACTATCGCACGGTCCGCTTGTTTCACTTAGCCAAGATCCGGCCAGCGGTGCGCCCAAGGACGCGCGGTTTCCATCTGACCCGCAATGCGGAACAAGGTCGCTTCGTCCGCATAGCGGCCCATAAACTGGATCCCGATCGGTAGGCCGGACTTGCTCCAACACAAAGGCAAGGAAATCGCGGGTTGACCGGTCACGTTCGCTAGCGAGGTAAAGCGCGGATACTGCTCCATGCGCTCAGTCGCCTGATGCGGATTCTTTGGATCAAAATCGAACCAACCGAGCGGTGGCGCGGTGCGCGTTAAGGTCGGCGTAAGCCACACATCATACTGATCGAAAAACGGTGCGATTTCGCGCGCAAATACCTGCAAGTCTTGCACTGCCATGAGGAAATCCGACGGATGGGACTTGGCATCCACGGAGTACATCTTCCAGGTGTGGCGCTCAAACAGTTCTTGTTCGGCTTTGCGCCCAGTGCGACGCTCCCAATCGCGGATCATCCACCCGACCATGCCGAGCCAGACCGTGGTGAAATTTTTATGAAAATTATCACTCGTGGCAACTGGCTTCGCTTCAACGACGTCATGGCCGAGTTCTTCGCAGAGTTTCGCGATCTCGCGAACCGCCGCGCGGCACTCGGCATCGACTTCAGTATCAATCACAGGTTGATCGCTAAACGCAATACGTAATCGACCTGGGTCCGCGCCAACTTCTTCGGCGAACGGTCGCAGCGGCGGTGGCGGATAAAACGGCGCACCCGCATCTGCTCCGGCAGTCACGTCCAGCATTAAGGCGTTGTCGAGCACGGTCCGCGTGACCACATGTTCAGATAGCAATCCGGCAGCGCCAATATCGCCATAGTCCGGCCCTAAGGGATTGCGACCGCGGGTCCCTTTAAGTCCTACCAGGCCACAAGCTGCAGCGGGTACACGCGTGGAACCGCCGCCATCATTCGCATGCGCAACCGAGACCATACCGCACGCAACAGCCGCACCCGCGCCGCCGGATGATCCACCTGGTGAGCGCGTTAAATCCCACGGGTTTTTCGTTGCGCCATAAAGTTCCGGCTCAGTGGTTGGTTTCGATGCGAATTCAGGCGAGTTCGTTTTGCCGCAAACGATAAACCCGGCTCTGCGGTATCGCGCGACAAGTTCGGAATCACGCGGCGATACGTAGCCTTGCAAAAAGCGCGAGCCTTCTGTCATTGGTGAGCCAGCGTATTCGGCAACGACATCTTTAAGCAGCATGGGCACGCCGCTAAACGCTTCGTCGCCTTTCAAGTTCTTAACTGCTTCGCGCGCAATATCAAACATCGGGATCACGACGGCGTTTAATGTCGGGTTTAACGCCTCAATCGACGTGATCGCGGCTTCAACTAATTCCGCTGCCGAGACCGCGCCGCTTTTTACTAGCGCGGCTTGTTCAGCCATCGTTTTACGCATTAATTCGTGCATGCAATGATCCTCGTAGTATTGTCAACCGTGTCGACGTTTAAGCATTTCAAAGCAAATTAGATGATCGCTTCGCGTCTCGGTTTGTACTTTATTAATGAGATGGCTGGGCGCGCCGCAATAAAAATAACAGCGGCACCGGATCCGCGCTAGCGATTCCTTGAAACCAACACACCAGCGCTTTCGAGTGCTTTAACTCGTTCACTCGTATAGCCCAACAAACCTTCCAGCACCTCGGCATTATGCTGTCCCAAGGTTGGTGCAATGAGATCCAAACGCTCTGGTTGTACGGAAAATCGTAGCGGAAAACCCGGGATCGCCAGGTCTCCCATCACGGGATCCGTGATCTCGTTGATCATGCCGCGTTCGCGAAAATACGGATGATTGATCGCATCAGATGGATCCATGACGGGTGCGGCGGGCACTCTGAATTTTTCCAAATGTTCGAGCACCGCGTCGTTATCTGGGAACGCCGTCATCCACTGTTCGATGATCTCAATGAGATCTTTTTGTTGCTTGCCACGGGCAGGACCATCGATGTAACGCGGATCGTTTTCCAGCTCTGGTCGGTCTATGGCTGCGCAGATATTTTTCCATTGCGGTTGCAATGAAAGAATACAAATGTAACCACTCGGCCCTTTAAACACACCAAACGGCGCGATCAATTCGTGATGATTTCCTTGTCGATGAGGTTTGAACTTACCTTTCGTTAAGGTAAACCCTTGCAAGGAAATGTCGTGCATATGAAACATAGAATCAACCATGCTGATATCCAGCCATTGGCCAACACCGGTTCGCGAACGATGGAACAACGCATAACCGATCGCCGAGAAAGCATGCACGCCGCTGCTCACATCAGCGATACCAATACCGACCGGCAAAGGTGGACCATCGCGATCGCCTGTCATATGCATGATCCCGGAAAACGCTTGTGCCACCCAATCGTAGCCCGTCTTGTGCGACAGCGGACTTTCGCGACCGTAAGCGGAGATCGATGCCATGATCACCTTCGGGTTGATCGCTTGGACTGCATCCCATGCGAGACCTTTTTTCTCCATCACCCCCGGGCCGAAATTCTCGACCACGACGTCCACTTCTTTAATCAACTCGCGCAGAATCTTGTCCGCTTCGGGTTTCTTTAAATCGAGCGCGAGACTCTTCTTGCCACGGTTTTGCTGAATGAAATAGCCGCTACGTCCATCGTCCGCGAACGGTAATCCGCGCGACGGATCGCCGCCGGGAGCGATTTCAACTTTAATGATTTCCGCGCCCATCTCAGCCATCAGGCGCCCGACAGTGGGGCCGGCAAGGTATTGGGTGAGATCGAGGACTTTGATCCCTTCGAGTAGCAGCATCTGGGGGTTCTCCCGTCGTTTATCGTTTTATCGTCCAGTGCGGATGGTACACCGATCTGGTTCGCGGATTCGCCGGATCGAAAATTCATTTATCCGTTGCAGAGTTGGCAACTCATTGTGCGCGGCAACATTTCGCACACAGCGCGAATCAGCACCATGCGTAAAATTCACATGCATAGTAACGACGTTCCTCTAACGGACAATATTTCTGCACGCTCGCCTGACACGCGCGCGATCGGGTATAAATGCAGGCGCTAAACCGATCCACGACAATCTGCCATGCGTTGAGACCACACGAAGGTGACTCGCATTCGCGGAGAAAATTGCAACTCGAATAGGAGCACCGCACGATGGCCCAATCAGGACGTTTCACCCCACCGCCGCAGCAAGAAGTTATCTACGGCAAAGACGTCGCCAGCGCACTGGCCGAAGAACTTGAACGTCGCAATGCGAAAAGAGTCGTGTTCGTTACGAACACCAGTCTTACGGGTCCTGGCGGTTTAGGCGAGACCGTTAAGGCCGCGCTTGGCAAAGCCTGCGTTGCACAAGTGAGCGGCATTCGCGCGCACTCTCCACGTGAAGATGTGATCCGCATAACCAACACCTTGCGCGACAACGATTGCGATCTCGTGGTTGCCTTAGGTGGTGGCTCTGTGTGTGACGCAACGAAAGCGGCGTGTTTGGCGCTCGCTAACAATATCAAAACAACTGATGACATCGACAAGATCCGCATTACGGAAAAGGTCTTGCCCGCTAGCTTGCCGTACATCGCGATCCCGACAACCTTATCAGCGGGCGAATTTACCGCCTATGCCGGGGTCACGGACGAACGCATCCCGCGCAAAGAAGCGCTATTTCATGCGAGCGCCGCGCCGGATGTTGTGATCCTCGATGCGGCGATGACCGTCGCGACCCCGCCTCGATTATTTTTTGGCACGGGCATCCGCGCTGTCGATCACGCGGTCGAAACCTGGTGCTCGATTAACGTCACACCGATCACGGAAGCGAGTTCCTTACACGCTCTACGTATTCTGCCGCGCGCCCTCGCACGAGCGAAAAGTCATCCAGAGGATCTCGACAATCGACTCAATTGCCTGATCGGCGCGTGGTTATCCGTGCAAGGGGTATCTACGGGTGTCGATTTGGGCGCAAGCCACGGCATCGGTCATGTTCTGGGTGGCACAGCGGGGATGCCTCACGGTGAGACCTCATGCGTGATGTTGCCACACGTCTTGCGTTTCAATTTTTCCGTTAACGGCGATCGGCAAACGATTCTTGCACAAGCAATGGGTGATGCGAATACGCCTGCCGCGGATCAAATTCAAGCACTCGTCGCGAGTCTCGATCTACCTGGTCGCTTGCGAGACGCGAATGTCAGTCGCGATATTTTGCCCACCATTGCCGAAGAATCCATGCGCGATTTTTGGATCCCAACGAACCCGCGCCGAATCAACGGACCCGAAGACGTATTGCCGTTACTCGAAGCTGCCTGGTAGAACTTTCGACCCACCGTCCATCACGAACCTAGCCGTCGCAGCAGTCGACGGCTATAGTTCGCGCTCAAAAATTCCTAACGAAGGATAGATCGATGCTCGAGATCGACGCGAATTTACGCTGGTGGAGCTGGATTTTTCTGATCGTCTACATCGCCGCCATGATGGTTTTCGGATACCTCGGCATGCGTCGCGTACACAGCAGCGATGATTTCGCCACGGCTCGTGGCAGCTACGGCCCCTTGTTCTTGGCGTTTGCACTCACGGCAACGGCGGCCAGCGGCGGCACCTTCATCGGTATTCCGGCACTCGCCTATAAGTTCGGCTTCTCAACCTTGTGGTACTCGATCGCTTATCCGCTCGGCGTTTATGTCGGCTTGACGATTTGCCTGCGCGGTATCCGGCGTGCCGGTGAGAACTTCGGTACGCGTTCAATGCCGGAATATCTTGGCGATCGCTTCGACTCGGAAGCGTTGCGTTTATGCGTTTCCATTTTTTCCATGCTGCTCATGTTCTATCTCGCCGGCCAGTTACTGTCGGGCGGCATCATGTTCAACAAAATGATGGGCGTCGAACTCTTCCCTGCACTCGTCATCACTGCCGTCATCGTCATGTTCTACATTGTGATCGGTGGCGCACATGCGGATATTTTGACGGACGGCGTGCAAGGCGGGCTCATGCTATTGCTCGCACTCGCCGTGTGTGTGATGTTTTTTACCGGGTTTGGCGTTGAAGGTGGCTTCGATGGCATGCTGCAGTCGCTAGAAACTCAAGATCCCGACTTGCTGAAACCCTTGCATCCAGAGAGCGGCATCCTAAATTCTTGGTGGGATGTGTTGGCGATTTTCATTATGCATTTGCCTCTCGGCCTACTGCCGCACATCGGTAACAAGCTCTGGGCGCTGAAGAACGATCGCGATCAAGTGCGCTTCATCGCGTACGCATTCGTCTTCGGTATGATCCTGCCAACGATCGCTTTGGGCGGGATCTTAGCGCGCGCTGTGCTCGGCGATGAATTGCTGCCTGGGGCAAGTGCCAACGATGCGATTCCTGCACTGTTTATCGCTACCTTGCCGACCTGGCTCGCGGCCATGATCGGCGCCGGCGTGCTTGCCGCGATCATGTCGACAGCGGATGGTTTAATCGTCTCCACGTCGCAAGTTTTCGCCAACGATATCTATCGCCGCTCGATCGCGCCGCGTCTTAAGAAAAGTCCAAGCGGGGAGACCGTCGATCGGGTGTCGTTGATCATCAGTCGGGTCGCATCTGTCGTCGTCGTTGCGGGATCGATCTGGCTCGCTTGGGAATCGCAATCTATGAACGTCGCAATCCTGATTGCAGCCGGCATTGGCGGCATGATCTCCGCAACTTGTGGCCCAATATTCGCCGGGATCTTGTGGCAAGGCACAACTAAAGCGGGCGCTTTGTCCGGTTTTTTTGGCGGCGGCATCTCGTTCATCGTTTTGAAAGCGAATTTACTGAACCCCGAATGGTTCGCTGGCGGCGCGTTCGAGACCGCCGGAAATTGGCTCATTGGCCAAGCGCCGAATCCATTTTCATGCGGCGCGCTCGGCGCGATCACATCGGTCTTGTGCGTCGTCAGCGTCTCGTTGATGACAACAAGGCCAAGTGAAGCGCACTTAAAAAGAGTGTTTGCGAATTAATTGAATAAGCGCTGATCTAGAGAAGAACCATATGACTGAATTATTCATCAAGGAATTCTGATGGACGTAAAAAATAAAATCGCGGTAATTACGGGTGGGGCGAGTGGTATCGGCGCAGCCTTGGCGCGGCGCTTTCATGCTGAAGGGGCTAAAGCGGTGGCCGTCGCCGATCTGCAAGTCGACTTGCTGGAAAAAGTCGCAGCCGAAGTCAATGGTTTGGCCGTGCCATGTAATGTCGCGAAAGAAAGTGACATTCAACACTTGGTGGAGAGAGTCGAACGCGAACTGGGTCCGATCGACATTTTCTGTTCGAACGCTGGGATCGCGCGCTTAGGTGACGAAGACGTCTCGAACGATGAGTGGCAATTGAATTGGGACATTCACGTCATGGCACACGTCTATGCCGTGCGCGCAGTGGCGCCGAAGATGGCCGAGCGCGGCCACGGTTATTTAATTCACACCGCATCAGCTGCAGGTTTACTAAGCCATATTCAATCGGCCACCTACTCCGTGTCGAAACATGCCGCTGTCGCGTTTGCGGAATGGGTTTCGATTAAATATCGAGACAAAGGCGTGGTGGTCTCCGTGCTGGCGCCGCAAGCAGTGCGCACACCAATGACAGACCGACCCGACGGTGCCTCGGTTGCGAGCGTCGACGGCATGATCGAACCAGAGCAACTCGCCGATTGCGTGATCGAGACCATGGCGCGCGAGGAGTTTCTCATTATTCCGCATCCGGTGGTTCACGATTATATGATCCGCAAAGCAACAAACGTCGATCGATGGCTAGAAGGTATGAACCGCTGGCGCCAGAAGGCCGGTCCAGCGGTTCGATAGCATTTACCAACACCAACAATAATTCGAAGTTTCGACAGAAGTGACACAAAGCAACCACAAAAAAGTCGCGCTCATTATTGGTGCCGGCGATCATCTCGGCTCCGCCATCGCACGACGTTTTGCTCGCGAAGGTTTTCATATTGTGGCAACCCGCCGGCGCGGCGATTTCGGCCCGCTGACCGAAGCCATTGAGTCTTTGGGCGGTACAGCAACGTGTGTGCATTCAGACGCGCGCGATGAAGACGAAGTAACAGCCCTGGTCGAAAAAATCGAATCAACGATAGGCCCAATCGAAGTCTCAGTCTTTAACGTCGGTGGTAACGTAAGTTTTCCAATTTTAGAAACAACGAGCCGCGTTTATCGCAAAGTCTGGGAGATGTGTGCGTTTGGTGGATTTTTAGTCGGTCGCGAATCCGCGAGAGTGATGCTCGCGCGTGGCCGCGGCACGATATTATTTACGGGTGCGACGGCGAGTCTACGCGGCAAGGACGGATTTGCGGCGTTCGCAGGCGGCAAACATGCGCTGCGCGCGCTCGCCGAAAGCATGGCCCGCGAACTCGGTCCGCAAGGGATCCACATTGCTCACGTGGTGATCGACGGCCCGATCGATAACGAAAACTCGAGGCAATTATTCCCCGAAATTTATGCACAAAGACCGGCCGAGGGGATCCTCCAACCTGACGACATTGCCGAAGTGTATTGGAACATCCATGGTCAGAACCGAACGGCTTGGACGTTCGAGATCGACGTACGGCCCTATACCGAGCCCTGGTAAATTACCCGCCACAACGTGATTGGCGCGGGGCCGGTTCGGCCCTACAATTTTTCGTTCTTAAATTCCTTCGGCCAGTAATCACAAGCTGCCAGACCTTCGAGCGCGAGACCATAAGGCAAAGCTTCGAGCATCGCTCGTTTAATCGGCTGCAACATCGCTTCACGCGTAAGACGCGTGGTGACTTCAGGGCGTTTGCGAATGCCGCGTGCGATGTCCCAGGCCCGTTTTAATAAATCTGCTTGCGGCATCACTTCGTTCACGACGCCGAGCGCGAGTGCCTCTTTGGCTGATAATTCTTGGCCTGTCATCAAGAAATAGCGACCGCGATTAAGCCCTAATAACATCGGCCAGACGATATGCACACCGTCACCAGGCACGAGGCCGCTTGGATAATGCGGTGCGTCTTGAAACGTCGAGTGGTCCGCGGCGAGCACGATATCGCAGAGTACGCCTAATTCCGCGTGCACGGTCGCCGGGCCATTGATCGCCGCGATCATCGGCGCCTGAATTTCCAACAAATTCATGAGCAATCGTTTAGCGTCCGGCAGGACGTGCTCGCTCCAAGCTTTGGCGTCGACGCCACCGCCACCCAAATCTTCTTTATGAATAAACGTCTGACCGGATCCGGTAAAAATAATGACTTTATTTTCCAGATCGGCACCGATATCGGCGAAGCAATAGCCGAGTTCCTGATGTGGGGCGAAACCCCAAATCAAATCAGAATTATTCGTATGCATCGAAACTTGCAGGATCCCATCCTCGCGGTGGAAATTAATGTGTTCGTACTTCTTCGAATACTCTTCCAGTTGCGGTACCTGCATGTTCGGACTCCTTGTTTTCTTGATTGATCGATGGTGAAATTTTTTCTTAGCGTGACTCTGTCGCGACAACTTCAACCGGCGCGTCAAATGATGAGAACTTCGAGTTCGGTCGAGGTCTGCGAGCAAGCGCTGCTTCCGGCGCCAATATATCGGAACGTTCTGCGGGGGATCGCGGATCGGAGTAATACCCTAACGCGTAATTACCTTGCGTATAACCTAATAATTCTTGTAATTCAGGATCGAGATCTTTCGCGATATGCGGCGGGCAGGATAAATATTGATTTTCTTCTTGGCGCAACCAACCGAGGCAATAAGTTATGTTGATCCCTACGCGGCCTTCGTGCGACTTATTTTCGCCACCGCTGTGCAACACGCTACCTGAATAAAGCAATACTGATCCGGCCGGCATTTCGGCTTGGCAAATTTGATCGCGTTCGGCGCGCCGGTCCCAATCCCATTTGTGGCTACCTGGTACGACCCGCGTTGCGCCATTGTCGGCGGTAAAATCCGTTAGCGCCCACATCGTATTGAACTGGGGTTCGATATCACGCGATAAGTGCGTTCCCCAGGCTAGCCGGTCGCGGTGTAATCTCTGTGCACCTTGGGTCGGATGAATACGGATCGTCTGGGTGAGATGCAAAATGATCCGCTCGGTGAAGGGGGCAAGAAATTCACGCGCGGCACCGAGGATAGTTTCATTCATCACCACGCCTCGACACGCAGGTGATCGCGCCACCAACGCGCCGGTTCGCTGCGTGTGACGACCAGTAAAGTCGTCTCTGCCCATGGGCGTGCGCTCAATATAAAGTGTGAGTTCAGCCGTCACTTGCTCGCGGGCCGCGCGCGGCAGCACATCAGCGATGATCGCGGCACCGTCGTCCGCCATCGCTTGCAAGATAACCTCGGTTGACGAATCAGGTGCTAATGTTTGTAACGCCATGGTGGACCTCCACTGAATCGGTTTCGCGCGTGACGTAGAAAATCGACGCCGTTCGGATCAAATAACTTGAAACTCCTCGCACACGATCGAGACACAACGATCTAAATCGACGAATTTAAGTTCATCCGGTCGAATGAGTTCCATGTATTTCGGCTCTGCAAATGCGGTATTGAGCGACTCAACCGAGTCAAACCAAAGTTCGGCGACGCCATCGTAGTCCCCTTGCTGCGCGAACGGCACGTCGCTACTCGCTCGATGAGACTGCACGTACTTGCGCACGTGGCGTGAGAAATCCTTCACGCTCTTAATCAGTGGCGCGTGTTTTTCGCGCCAATACGTATCGAACTCCTCGAAAGTTAAGCTCGCTTTGCGGACGACGAATATGGTGATTTTGATCATGAGCATTAATCCTTTGACAGTGCGTGAATGACGATCGCTGATCGATTGCTGTTGAGTCCTGTGTGCTTAGTGCGTGGTCCCGGATAACTGTTCGAACCACGGCAGCACGAGGTCTTCGTTGATCACGTAAGTGAGCGCATGACCCCAATCCGACAGTTCAGTGTACTTTAAGTTGTAACCTAATTTAGTCAGCAAGGTATTTGTCGAACGCACGGATTGCACGGGAAAAATCGCGTCGTGCGCGCCGTGAATAACATGTATTGGAAGTTCCTTGCCGAGGCCGGCACGCAGCATCATGTCGGTCGCCGGACTTAACACCCCAGCAATCGGCGCAAGGGCACAGAAGCGATGCGCATGTTGCAAACCAAGGATGTAACTAAACGTGGCACCGTCCGACAGGCCGGTTAAATAGACTCGCGCAGAATCAACGGCATAGTTTTCCAGCACGCCATCGAGCATCGCCATGATTGAATTAACATCGACCGGTCGCTGCACAATCGACCACGTCTGGGCATGCGATTTAGGTGAGAGCAAAAGATAGCCGCGACTACGCGCCACTCTTAACCACGACCAAATATAGTCGTTACCGCTCCCGTAACCGCCATGCAGACAGACGATCAGCGGCCATTTTTTATTCGGGCTGTAAGTTTCAGGAACATAGAGCGAATATTGGTTGTGTTTGTCGTTGGCTCGATGATGGGTGATGCCAACGGATGAGTCATCCTCACCCAGTTCGGCAATCGAGCGCGTGTCGTCAGCCATCCGGAAGTAGGGCTCGATAACGGTTAGCTCCCATCGCCAACGATACAACAGCTCTAACGCGCTACACTGTTGGCTGCGACTCGAAATAAACAAGGCGCCGAAATCCGGACCGGCGTGACTTGAAAACGTTTCGATTGCGTTGCGTAAGAACGCGAAGGCCTGTCTGAATGCGATATCAACGTCGCGGTAAGGGTCCGGGACAGCGGTCATGGTGTCCAATAGCGTTGCAAGCGTAGCGAGCGCTCCCGCAGTCGCCTCTTTGAGCGCGATCTGCGCGCTGCGTATGTGTTGGAATTGAATGGATTGCTGAATTTCTTCTAAGGCGCGCAAACACAACAGGAGCTCGGTTTGCGCTTGCTCGGAGCGTTCAAGATAAATCGAACCGTTCATTGCTTCCGTGATGGCGTCCGGCGTTGTGAGAAATTCAGATCTGCAAACTTAATCGCTATCGATCGATTGCTGTAACGCAGCCGGATAACGGTGCCCAACAATGTTATCGATCGCGAATAGTTCGTCCAGAAATTTGAGATCTTTATCGTTGAGCTCGACGTCGACACCGGCCATATCTTCTTCCAGAAAATTCACGTGCTTGGTGCCGGGGATCGGTGCAATACCATCGCCTTGCGCGAGCAACCAGGCCAAACTGATTTGCGCGCCGCTCGCACCTTTGCGCTCTGCAAACTTCAAGAATTTCTGCACAACGGCGTAATTGCGCGTGAAATTTTCGCCCATGAAACGCGGCATATTTGCGCGCAGGTCGTCTTTCGATAAGCTATCATCGTTAGTGATCGCGCCAGTTAACATCGCGCGGCCAAGCGGACTAAACGGCACAAAACCGATGCCTAGTTCGCGGCATGTGGGTAATACATGGGATTCCGGATCGCGGGTCCAGAGCGAGTATTCAGATTGAACGGCCGTGATCGGATGAACGGCGTGGGCTTTGCGTAAGGTTTTCGACGAAATTTCGGATAAGCCTAAATGGCGGACCTTGCCTGCTTCGACGAGTCGCCCCATGGCGCCAACGGTCTCTTCGATCGGCACATTCGGATCGAGTCGATGCAGGTAATACAGGTCTATTACATCCGTGTTCAAGCGGCGCAGACTTTCTTCGCAGCGCTCGGCGACGAACTCTGGCCGGCCGTCGATGCCACGTTTGCCGTCTGGATGTTTCACGATGCCGAACTTCGTGGCGAGTACGAATTCGTCACGCCGGGAAGACAGCACCCGACCGATCAATTCTTCGTTATGTCCAACGCCGTAGGCGTTCGCGGTATCTAAGAACGTGACCCCGATATCCAGCGCGCGATGTAAGGTACGTTCCGATTCCTGCGCATCCGGCGGGCCGTAGGCTTGCGACATGCTCATGCAGCCCAAGCCCAACGCGGATACCGACAGTTCTCCTAATTTAACGTTGCGCATCGCGCGAACACTAGGATTATGCGCGCCCGGATCGCATTACTTGACCACTACGCACACCGGAATCAACCCCATGCTGGAACAGCGTTTGACCATTCACAATCGTATACTCGACCCCGCGTGCAGGCACGACTAATCGGCGCCCGCCACCGGGTAAATCATTACGCATGATTCCCGTCTTGTCCGATCCAACGGTCGCCATATCAAAAATCGCGAAATCCGCGCACATTCCTGGCGCAATACGACCGCGTTCTTTAATACCTAAGAGATCCGCAGGTTCTGTCGTGATCCGCTGAACAGCCCGCTCCAAGGAAAGCACTTCTCTATCGCGAACCCAGGTGCCGAGTAAATACGTGCAATAGCCCGCATCGCACAGCGCATCCACATGAGCGCCGCCGTCGGATAGACCGATCATGGTGCGCGGATCCGTGATCAATTCGGGAATACGGCTTTCGTCGGCGTTAAACAATTCGTAGTTGAATTGCATAGCGAGTTTGTCTTCGACCGCGAGATCGAGGAACGCATCGACTGGAGACACGTTGCGTTCTTTAGCGACATCAGCAATGCGTCTTCCAACGTATTTTTCCATTGCCGGATCGCCAACTTGTAAGACCGTCATCACTTCCCAATTCGAGGTGAAGATCAACGGACGTTTCAGTGCCTCTTTAAATGCGTTGCGGAAATCTGGTTTGCTCAAGATCGCGATTTGCTCATCAACGGTGCGGTTTAGCACTGAATTCCAACAGTCCATGTTGGCGAAAATAAACGGCGTACGGAGATCGATCTGGATGATGAATGGCCGACAGGTGGTTTGTGGAATGCCACCGCGTTCAATCAAATCGGCAACTTCAACCAAGGTTTCTTGACAGGCATTGGGTTTATCGTCCCGATTGAGCAACGCGAGCCACGTCACGGGGCGCTGACTTTCGGTGAGAAGCATGTCGAGCAGGGCGCGCTCAGCAGCATCAACCTTCGACACCTCATTGGTTAATGCGAGTTCGATGGTGCCGCGACCCAAATCGCGTAACACATTGCAGTAGGCGCGTAGTTCGTCTTCGCTTGCTAAGCGGCAAGCAAGTGGTCGCCCTTGAAAGCCTACGTGCTGGCCGGCATTTGTGGTTGTAAACCCAAACGCACCGGCTACCATCGCTTCTTGCAGCAGACCTTTTATCGCGCCTTTTTCATCGTCCGTGGCGGCGCGCCCCATCGACTCATCACCCATCACGTAATGGCGGAACGGGGTGAGCGGCGCGAGAAAACCGAGATTCAAACCAGAGCCGCGTTTCGCGGCGGCGTCCATGTACTCAGGAAAAGTTTCCCAATCCCAGGTAACTCCTTCCTTCAATACGTCAAACGGAATGGCTTCAACGTTAACTAAATCCCAGGCGGCGATTTCGCGTGATTCTGGACGGCAGGGCGCGATGCCGACACCACAGTTACCCATCATGACGCTCGTCACGCCATGCCAACAGGACGGCGAAGTCACATCGTCCCAGCAGATTTGCGCGTCGTAATGCGTGTGTGGATCGACGAAGCCGGGTGCGACAATCAAGTCGCTGGCGTCGATCGTCTGCTTCGCGCGACCATCAATTTTACCAACTTCAACGATGCGACCATCCGTCACTGCAACGTCTGCCCGGATCCGTGGTGCACCCGTGCCATCGACGACGGTTCCGTTACGAATAACAAGATCATATGACATGGGCTATCCCCTGAGTGGATTCACTTACTTTGAGCGAGGTCGCCTAGGATACTGCGAAGCGGAATCGAAAGGTACTGCCACTAACGACAAGGTTTTGCGGCAAGTCATAGGCCGCAAAACCAAATTCTGGGCGTCTGGTTTCGCGTTGGATTAGCACACACTAACGCTCTCGCGTGGGGTTTTTCGGCACATCACGGAACGGACCGCCGTCCATACGCGGCTCTTTCGCCATCTGGAGCACCCGCTCTGAGATGATGTTGCGCTGAATTTCATCGGTACCACCGGCAATCGAAGTCGCTGGCACGGACAACAATATTTCCGCGATCGTCCCGTTTAATGCGCCATCGGCACCTTTTAGCAGCGCATCCGCACCGCCAATTAAGGTGTGCACTTTCGCTGCAGCGCGCGCGACGTGACTTGAAGCAAGCTTACCTAAGGAGCCTTCCGGACCCTGCGGTCTGCCCTGTTCTTGCGCCGCCCGAGCGCGCTGCGCCGTCCACTCGGCGGTGCGCGATAGCATGAGCAATTTCGCCACTTCCTGGCGCACGGTCGGATCGCTAATGCGACCCGTCTCTATGGCTCGCGGCCACACGAGATCGACTCGCCCAGCCCTTTGTGGATACCATTTGTACGGTTCCATTACCGTCGCGACTTCGGCGCGTTCCTCATCGTAGATCCGGCCTGGCCGATCCGAGACCTTGCCCCAACGCCGTAAGGCATCCGCGCCGCGCCGTTCATGCGCCAAAGTGGTCATCGCGACATTCCAGCCGTTGCCAATGGTTGAGACTAAATTCTCGGGCGGGACATGCGCGTCAGTGAAAAACACTTGATTGAAAGACGCATGGCCGTTCATCTGTTTCAGCGGCTGCACTTCGATCGCATCTTGGCGCATGTCGAGAATGAAAAATGAGAGGCCTTGATGTTTTGGCGCGTCCCAATCCGTGCGCGCAAGGAGCAAGCCCCATTCCGCATGGTGAGCGCTCGTCGTCCAGACTTTTTGTCCGTTGATGATCCAGTTATCGCCATCACGATCTGCGCGGGTCGTCGCGCCCGCGAGATCGGATCCGCTACCCGGTTCGCTGAATAGCTGGCACCAGGTATCTTCGCCCGTGAGCATGCGCCGCAAAAAGCGCGACTTTTGGTCGTCATTGGCACAATCCAATAAGGTCGCAGCAGCTAACATGCGGATGCCGATCTTCGCGACACCGACCGCGCCGATCCGCTCAAACTCTGTATCGATGACGGGATTGAAGGCGACGGGTAATCCGCGGCCATACCATTGCTCGGGCCAATGTGGCACACCCCACCCAGAGTCAGCTAACTTATCTCGCCATTCGATCAAGCCAGTATTCGGATCCCAGTTTTCTTCCAGCCAAGCACGTACTTCGTTTCGAACTTGGTTTTCGTTATCGCCGCTCATGCCAGCGCCTCCTGAAGTGCGATATAGCGTTCGCGGTGATAGCTCGGATCATCTAACAACACTTCCGAACTCTTCGCGCGCTTGTACCAAAGATGCGTGTCGTGATCCCAAGTGAAGCCGATGCCGCCGTGTAGTTGAATGCTCTCGATGGCGGTGCGCATATAAGCGTCGGCAGTCGTGGCTTTGGCGAGTGACGCCAGGGCAGAGACTTCCGGGTCGTTTTCGGCGCGAGCTTGCGCAGCGTAATACGCCGCGGATTTAGCGAGTTCTACATCGAGCAGCATTTCCGCACATTTGTGCTTTACGGCTTGGAACGAGCCAATGACCCTGCCGAACTGCATGCGAATTTGCGCATATTCGACTACGCAATCGAGTAGCGCTTGCGCGCCGCCAACCATTTCGTTCGCGAGCGCGATGGCACCGTCATCCAAAGTCCGCGTAATGGCAGCCGCTGCGTCCCCAGTATCGTTCAAGGCTTGCGCGCTTACTTCGTTGAAACTGAGTTCGGCAAGTTTTCTGGTTTCATCAATGGTGTCTAACGCCCGGCGTTGCAAACCGCTAGCCGTACCATCAACGACGAATAATCCGATCCCCTCTAGACCACTCGTGCCCGGTTTTCGGGCTGCGACAATCACCACGTCTGCGACGTGCCCGTCGAGCACGAAGTTCTTTCGTCCGTTAAGCACAAACCCGTCGCCGGATTGGGCTGCCGTGAGTTCAATACTGGCGCAATTCCATTGGCCGCTTGCTTCAGCGAGCGCGAGGCAGGCGATTTTCTTGCCACTGACGAGACTCGGCAACAGCGCTTGTTTCTGTGCCTCACTGGCCGCGTGCAGAATCGCAGACGTGGCGAGGATCGATGAGCCGAAATACGGCGAGCACAACAAGGACCGCCCCAGCTCTTCGACAACAATGCCGACTTCAACGAAGCCAAAACCGGCGCCACCATAGGCTTCTGGCACATGGAGCCCGGCCAGACCCAAGTCTTCGCACATCCCCCGCCACACCTCGCGGTCGAAACCTTCCCCTGTTTGCATGAGGCGGCGTACTTCGGTGGTTGGCGACTTATCGCGCGCAAAGCGTTGCACCACCGCGCGGAATTGCGCTTGTTCATCGGTAAAACTGAATTGCATTGATCCCCCTACGCGGCGTGAAGCGCAGCGCCCGCGAACTATGTATTGACGATCCCGCCCGTGGATATTAGCTTGATCACCCTACAAACCCACAATCCTTTGGCAGATTCATTAGAGCGGCGCGTTCGATTCTGTGAAACCACCAGGGAACCACTTGCCCACAGGAGACCGAGATGAAGATCAAAGCTGCAGTCCATCGCGAAATCAACCGACCGCTCAGCATCGAATCGGTTGATGTCGCCGATCCAGGCCCGTTCGAAGTATTAGTTAAAACTGTTGCCTGCGGCGTTTGTCATAGCGATCTGCACGCCTTGCACGGCGGCATTCCCTCGCCTACGCCTTCCGTCCTTGGTCACGAGCCCGCTGGCATCGTGCTGCAAGTGGGCAGCCAAGTACGCAACGTCGCGCCAGGCGATCACGTCATCGCGTGCACGTCTATGTTCTGCGGAAGTTGTATTCAATGCGTACAAGGACGTCCACATTTATGTATCGATCGCGGTGCGTGCATGCGCGGCGAAGGCGAAAGCTCGCGTCTCAGCCAAGGGGCGGACACGATTCATCAGTTTGCCGATCTGGGTGGCTTCGCCGAAGCCATGCTGTTGCATTACCGTGCGGTGGTGAAGATCGACAAAGACATTCCGCTCGATCGAGCAGCACTAGTCGGCTGCGCGGTCACCACGGGTGTTGGCGCGGCATTGAATACAGCGCAAGTCACACCGGGCTCCTCGGTTGTCGTGTTCGGTACCGGTGGCGTTGGTATCTCGGTGATCCAAGGCGCACGGATCGCCGGCGCGCGGCAAATTATCGCAGTCGATATCTTGGACGAGAAACTTCAGAACGCGTTGGCGTTTGGTGCAACCGATACGATTAACTCCACGAAAGTCGATCCGGTCAAAACGATCAAAAAGATGACGCGCGGCGGCGCGGAATTCGCGTTCGAAGTGGTCGGCATTCCCGAATTACTGGAACAAGCGTTTTATTGCTTGGCCCCACACGGCACGGCCATATTAGTTGGCGCCATACCGGTCGGACAAAAAGTCTCAGTTAACGCCGCGCATTTCTTCGCTGAGAAACGCATCATCGGCTGCATGATGGGATCGAACCGGTTCACCGTCGATGCCCCTCGTTATCTAGAGCTTTATCGTCAAGGGCGTCTCGATCTCGATGGCATGGTCACGCGCCATGAGCCGCTCGAGCGCATCAGTAATGCATTCCAAGCCATGGAGTCTGGTGAGGTTACGCGCACCGTTTTGATGTTCGAATAAGGTCGGATCTTTTTGCTTGAACAAAATTATTAATAGGAAATAAACATGTCCACACTTGATACGACTGATCTTGGCGTCACGATCGAAAACCATATTGCGACCGTTGAGATCCAACGGCCGCCGCATAATTTCTTCGACATCGATCTCATTGAGCAGATCGCCGACACCTATGAGAAATGTGATCGGCTAAACGAAGTTCGCGCGATCGTGCTGTGCGCGCAAGGCAAGAATTTTTGTGCCGGCGCGAATTTCGGGGCGAGCGACCCAGGTAACGCCAAAGATAGTTCAAAGGGCGAGCTGTCTAATTCTTTGTATCGTCAAGCGGTACGAATATTTCGCGCATCAACACCCGTTGTTGCTGCCGTCCAAGGGGCGGCGATCGGTGGCGGCCTCGGTCTCGCCGTGTCCGCGGATTTTCGCGTGACATGTAAAGAAGGACGCTTTAGCTCCAACTTTACAAAACTCGGCTTCCATCCCGGATTTGGCCTAACGGTGACTTTACCGGAGCTGATCGGCAGGCAACGTGCGACCCTGATGCACTTGACTGGCCGCCGCTTAAACGGCGAAGAAGCCACCGCCTGGGGTCTCGCCGATCACTGTGTTGCGCTTGAGAATGTGCGGGTAGCTGCAACCGCCTTGGCCGCCGAAATCGCTGGCTGTGCACCACTTGCGACAATTTCGACGCGTACAACTTTGCGCTTAGGACTTGCCGATCGCGTTGCCAGACAAACCGATCACGAACTCGTTGAACAAAATGCCTTGCGTAGCACCGAGGATTGGAATGAAGGAATAAAAGCGACCGCGGAGCGGCGCGAGCCAAAATTCGTCGGCAGATAAGCGGTTCACAATTGTTACGTTCAGTATTCGAACCTGGCTTCGAGTACTGGGCATCGATTCGCAAGCGAGACTGCGGCGGCTGGTGTTAACGCCGTATCCCGCTAGCCTGCGGTAATATTACCGCAGGTTCTTGATATCAGCGGTTGCAGGCTAATTCTCGTAGGTGCAGTATTAACCTCATAATAAAAATATAAGAATTTCCCGCAGGCACCATGAGGAGAAGACCATGCTAAACGCATCGCACCTATTCCGAATCCTAATCTTAAATTTGATCCTGACGATTAGCGTAAACGCTAACGCCAACACAAGCTTCACGTTCGACGGCCCAGCTGCACAAGGCTGGACGGTACTCGATTACCAAAATGGCCGAATATTTAGCAATGAACCAGCTTACAATCCTGGGTTGACAAGCGTAGGCAATCCGACCGACGCCATCTTGGCAAACGATCCGAATGCCGAGCAAGGCGCGCGATTTTCGGCGCCTGCTCCGTTTATCGGTAACGCGGCGAGTCTCGTCGGCGGGACGTTAATGTTCGATCTCACCGTCGCGGAAAATTTTGATGCAATGGCCTATACCTTAGGTCGCGCCTTAGGATTAGTTCTCGTCGAAAGAGGTGTCGAAGCGCTTATCTATACCGGAGCCCTCCCGGACGACACCTGGACGACCTACACCGTTAACTTAGGTCCTAACACGGTGCCGTTGACATTATCGCCTGAACCAAAGCTCGGTGGCTTCTCTATACCGGACGTGGGGTTTTGGGCATATGTCCCTGATATCACGGCTGCGGCTCCTTCGTTTAGTGATCCGACGCTGGGACAATTTAATTCAATTTTTGGCGCCGTTGATCGATTCACTATCGTCGGCGAAGTGCTCGATGGGCCGGATGATGCTTTAGCATTAGACAATGTCAATTTGACAGTTGTCCCGGTTCCTGCAGCGCTACCATTGATGCTGTCGGCGCTATTCGGCGTCGTCGTAGCGAGTC
>JAQCEL010000263.1 GCA_027618655.1 Pseudomonadota bacterium
CAGGCGTCAGTCGATGGGCCCAGTATTTTTTGCGCGAAAATAGCGCTTCAGCATGTTCCATGCGGCATATTAGACCCTGGCTTGATGTCTAGGTCTATGCGCAAGGCTAAATCGCAGGGACAATGCGGATCAGCCCGAATTTGTTCCGGCTATAGTTGTTGAAACCGAAATTATCGATGAATACGTTGAGCCGGATAAATAGCCCAACTGGCGACAAGAGAACTTTCCAGCGCAAAGGCCGCAACCAGCATCCGCGCGCTTACCAGCGCCGTATTAACTTCATTAATGAGCGATTCGTCTAGATATGTCGCAACATTTTGAGATTCATGAAAGGGTGCCCGGGTTCGTTGCCGAAATTGCGCAGATTGGCGCCCTCTGCGAATTGACGGACGATGTCGTGCGGTCATTGAAGGCAACTTGGGCGGAGTATCCGGTCTTGGTATTCCCGCAAGCTGAGCTTGATAATCGGGGCCTGCTAAAGTTCGCGCGGTGCGTTGGTGAGTTCGGCGCCGATCCGTACCTGCAACCGATAGCGGATGATGAACATATCGTAGAAGTGCGGCGCGGCGCCCAAGAATCCACGCCAATCTTCGGCGCATCGTGGCATAGCGACTGGAGCTTTCAGGTCGCGCCCCCGAGTGGGACTTTATTACACGCAAAAATCGTCCCATCGCATGGCGGGGATACAATCTTCGCCGACTGTTACCGGGCCTACGAAACACTGCCAATGACACTAAAGGTACGGATTGAGAATTTGACAGCCAGCCATAGTGCTGCACCGTCCTACGGCAAACAGGGACTTTTCGCGAAGGACGACCATTCGCGTTCGATGCGCATCATCGTGTCCGAAGCCGCTGAAGCCTCACAAAGTCATCCCATCGTTCGCACCCACCCAGAATCCGGGCGACGCGGGCTGTTCATCAACCATGTCTACACAATTAGAGTCGACGAACTCGATCCTGGCGAGTCGCAGAATTTACTCGGCCAATTATTCAAGCACATGACTCAAGATGATTTTCTATATCGACATCAATGGCAGACCAATACCTTGGTCCTGTGGGACAATCGCTGCGTTGTGCATCATGCGGAAGGTGGGTACGCGGGACACGAGCGGCTAATGCATCGCATCACCCTAGCCGGCGAACGCCCTTACTTGAAACGGATCGAGCCAGCGCTCAAGGGCGATTAGACCCGCGGGGAGTTACGCTTTCGATCAGCACATTTCGTTGACTACCGTCGAAGACGATATCAATCTACAAAGGAGCAACCATGAGTAACGCTGACATCATTGATCATCACGACCTAGCATTTGACTCAGGTGATCCATTAAACGGTAGCTTGTATATCTGTCGTCCACTAGGCGAACCGCGCGCACGGCATTGCGACTCACTCATCGCAGACTTGCGGGTGGCCGGCTTATGGTCAACCACAGAAGTAAAAGAAGTGCCAGATGAGCATCGTGATGCCTATAAACAACAGCTTAGTTTCGTAGAACACATTCGTTACGAAATCGACGGGAGCGAAATATCCATCGCACGTTTCGATCACGCAAAGTATCCCTCGGATGCCAAGCGCTGGGAGCAATGGAAAACGGCGCTTGATGGGCAACTCAAACGAATTTAATCGCGGATTCGTAGCATATGGGCGTACTGGTTGACGGACAGTGGCGCGATCAATGGATTAACACGGCCGCAACGGGCGGTCGTTTCATTCGTTCCGAAGCGCAATTTCGCAATTGGATCACACCCGACGGTTTAGCCGGACCGAGCGGTGAGGCAGGATTCAAAGCGGAAGTCGGGCGTTACCATTTATATATCGGGCACGCCTGTCCGTGGGCCCACCGAACAGCAATTTTCCGCGTGATTAAAGGTCTTGAAGATAAGGTTGGTCTATCAGTTGTCCATTGGTTCATGGCCGAACACGGATGGACGTTCGAAGTAGGTGACGGCGTCATTGGCGACTCGATCAATAATGCAAAATACGCTTACGAAATTTATCGAGCCGCGGATCCTGGTTATTCAGGCCGGGTCACGATTCCGATCCTGTGGGACAAGCAGCAACAAACAATCGTAAGCAATGAGTCGTCTGAAATAATTCGAATGTTTAACTCAGCTTTCGATGCACTCGGCGCAAACGCGGGAGATTATTATCCGTCGGAGCTCAGAGCGGAAATCGATCAAATCAACGCAAGAATCTACGATACTGTTAACAACGGCGTCTACAAATGCGGGTTTGCCACAAGCCAGCAGGCTTACAGCGAAGCAGTCGAGCCACCTTTTGAGACACTTGATTGGCTTGAAGGACTATTGGCCGATAGGACCTATCTGCTTGGCAAGGTCATCACCGAAGCAGATTGGCGGTTATTCACAACTTTGATCCGTTTCGATCCCGTCTATGTCGGACATTTTAAATGTAACAAACGCCGCTTGGTTGACTCTCCAAATTTATCGCGATTGACTCGAGCGCTGTACGAGCATGCGGGTGTGTCGGCGACAGTCAATATGGAGCACATCAAGAATCACTACTAGGCGAGCCATGAAACGATCAATCCAAGCAGAATTGTGCCAGCCGGACCGGCTAGCTTTATCGGTGGTTTGCCGGGCTAAAATGCTGGCTAGAAACAATCAAAAGCACTGCACTCGTGACGCAATCTGTGTAATTTCAATACTATCTGTGTAATTTCAATACTATATTTTAAGTTAATTATATATCTTAACTTACTATTTTATATAGAGTAATTTATTTAAATTTAACTAGTTTAGTCGATAAGAATACTTGCAATCGGTGCCGCACAAAGTAATGCGGAATCACAATGAGAATGATGGTCGAAGAGGAGAAAGCCAATGCGCTGGCGAGGTAGCCGAAGCAGTAGCAACGTCGAGGATCAACGCGGACGACGTCAAAGTCGAATTAGCGGAAGACCCCTGCAAGGCGGCGTAGGGATGATCGTTCTATTGCTTGCAGCCGCCTATTTCGGGGTCGACCCATCGATTATTCTGAATCAAGGCCTACAACAATCCGCTCCGAGTACCAGTGGGACGGCGCATCAACCCAGTGCAGAAGAAAACGAACTCGCCGCATTTGTGTCCGTTGTGCTTGCTGACACTGAGGATACTTGGAACACCTTGTTTCAAAATTCAGGACAACGTTACCAAGAGCCTACACTCGTGCTGTTCACAGGTTCCGTGCAATCCGCCTGCGGTCACGCGGAGGCCGCGATGGGACCGTTCTACTGCCCGGGGGACAAAAAAGTCTACATCGACTTGAGTTTCTATCACGATCTACGCGAGCGCCATGGGGCACCCGGTGATTTTGCGCAAGCCTACGTTATCGCCCACGAAATTGGCCATCATGTACAAAATCTGATGGGCATTTCTAACCAAGTTCATTCAGCACGTGGTCGACTGAATGAAGCCGAAGGAAATAAACTGCTGGTAAAACAAGAACTTCAAGCCGATTGCTTCTCCGGATTATGGGCCCACCACGCCAACAGAACGCGCCAGATTCTGGAACAAGGCGACATCGAAGAAGCGCTCACGGCGGCGACGGCAATTGGTGATGATCGCTTGCAAAAACAAGGCCGGGGCTACGTAACGCCAGAATCGTTCACTCATGGGACATCGAAGCAACGAGTGCGATGGTTTCGCAGGGGCTTAGATGAAGGGTCTATCCGGTCGTGCGACACGTTCAAGGCAGCACAGCTTTAGTAAAAATTCGCGTGCACGATTTAAGCCAATGCCTCGTTTAAATCGGCGATCAGATCGTCCGGATGCTCGAGTCCGATTGAAATTCGAATCAATGATTCCGTGACCTGTAGCGCGTCGCGGATCTGGCGGTTAATACCAGAATGAGTGGTGGACGAGGGGTGGCAAATTAATGATTCGCTTCCGCCCAAGCTAACCGCGAGCTTAAAAATTCGCAGTTTGTTTAGCACCGCGAAGGCTTCGGTTCGCGCTCCGTGAATGCTAAATGAAAATGTCGAGCCCGCACCGCTGCACTGCTTTTTGTACACGGCTTGGTAGCGTTCGTCGTTCACGTGCTCAGGGTGGTAGACGACATCAACCTGCGGATGGTTTGCCAACCAACTAGCAACCAACGACGCGCTTTGTGCGGCTCGCTGCATGCGCAACATGACCGTCTCGAGAGAGCGCCCAATCATCCAACACGAATGGGGATCGAGCTGCGTACCAAAGGCACCTCGCGCGCGGCGTACCGGATCGATTAAATCGCTTCTGCCGATTGCGGCGCCGGCAATTAAATCGCTATGCCCGCCGATGTATTTCGTTAACGAATACAAAACGATATCGACGCCGTGCGCAATCGGCTGCTGGAAAACTGGCCCGAGCATCGTGTTATCGCAGGCGATTATTGGTCGTAATCCTTGGGCGCGTTGAATTTCGTCGGCGACCGTGGAAATTGCACTAAAGTCGATTAGTGTGTTCGTTGGATTCGCCGGTGTTTCGAGAAAAATCATTCGCACGGGGCCTAAAGCCATCGCGTTGGCCGCTGCTTGGCGAATGCTGGCCAGCGATAGTCCATCCGTAAACCCATGCGATCTAAATTGCAGCGCGGGCGAGCACTGAAGAAATCAGCGTTTCTGTGCCACCATAGAGCGGTTGGCTGCGCAGGATCACTTCACCGTGTGACACCAGCGCTAACAAGGTCGTTGAGATAGCGGCCATACCACTAGCGAACACTGCGGCTGATTCCCCGCCTTCAAGCACGGCCAAA
>JAQCEL010000036.1 GCA_027618655.1 Pseudomonadota bacterium
CCCGTGCTTTTAGATCAATTCGTGATCGATAGACTTGTTCTTATAACTGAATGTGTGATCTTGCCCTGATGTGGTCGATAGCTGTACTTTACATCAGCGACTTTATACCTATTGAAGACGGATACTAGGAGCAACCATGGAGCGACGCAATGCATTTTACGCACAGTCCGGCGGTGTTACAGCAGTAATAAACGCGAGCGCATGCGGTGTTATTCAAGCGGCGCGCGCGCATCCCGATGCAATTACAAACGTTATCGCGGGACGCAACGGCATAATCGGCGCGTTACACGAAGATCTGATTGACACTTCTTTAGAGTCGGATCACGCGATAGCCGGGCTGCGCTACACGCCGTCCGGCGCGTTTGGGTCGTGCCGCTACAAGCTGAAAAGTATCGAGGAGAATCAGGCCGAATATACGCGACTGCTTGAAGTGTTTGCTGCGCACGATATCGGTTATTTTTTCTACAACGGGGGTGGCGATTCGCAGGATACGACGAACAAAATCGCGCAACTCAGCTTGCAGCGTGGTTATCCGCTTAAATGTATCGGCATACCGAAAACGGTCGACAACGATCTGCCCGTGACTGATAACTGTCCTGGATTCGGTTCTGTCGCCAAATATGTCGCCGTATCGATTCGCGAAGCGGGATTCGACGTTGCCTCTATGGCGAAAACTTCGACCAAGGTATTCGTCATGGAAGTAATGGGTCGTCACGCGGGCTGGATTGCGGCGGCGGGCGGCTTAGCCCAAGAACACGACGGTGATGCGCCGCACGTGATCCTATTTCCGGAAATTGAATTTGATGAAAGTCGATTTATCGCGCGGGTAGAACAATGCGTCGCACAACACGGCTACTGTGCGATTGTCGTCTCTGAAGGACTACGTACACCTGACGGCAAGTTTGTCGCTGATTCTGGTATTCGCGACGCTTTTGGGCATGCCCAGCTTGGCGGCGTAGCGCCAGTTATCGCCACATTGATCAAGCAACGGCTTGGTTTGAAATTCCATTGGGCGGTCGCTGACTATTTGCAGCGGGCGGCACGCCATATCGCGTCGAAAACCGATGTTGAACAAGCTTATGCGTTGGGCCACGCCGCGGTCGAGATGGCGCTCGCCGGCAAAAACGCAGTGATGCCAACGATTGAACGACTTGCCGATGATCCCTACGAATGGAGAATCGGCGAGGTGGCACTGGAGAAAGTCGCCAACGTGGAAAAAATGATGCCGCGTGATTTCATCACGGCGGACGGTTTTGGAATTACGGACTCTTGTCGACGTTATTTAAAACCGCTGATCGCTGGCGAAGACTATCCCCCGTATCGCGACGGACTTCCGGATTACATTAAATTGAAAAATTTGCCAATAAAAAAGCGACTATCCACCGACTTTACGCTGAGCTGATTAAGTGCCCAGTGGTTCATTTTTTTTCAATTTCTGCTATCGCCATGCCAGCAGCGAAAATTCGAGGTATTGAAAAATCGTCTAATAGCGTCCCGGTTTCTACCAGGGGTAAGCCGACAACGTTTGAATAGCTTCCGTCGATGCGCTCGACGAAGGCGCCGCCTAGGCCCTGGATCGCATAGGATCCTGCTTTATCTTGGGGTTCGCCACTTGCCCAATAGGCTGCTATTTCACCGGGCTTTATTTGCCTAAATTTGACCCGCGTGCGCACGCTGATAACCGCTGCACGGTCCGCGACGATTGCAACGCCGGATAGCACTTCGTGCCAACGTCCCGATAATCGTTGCAACATCTCACGCGCATGTTCCGTGTTCGTTGGCTTGCCAAGGATCAAATCATCTATCGTGACAATTGTGTCAGCACCGAGCACTGGATAGCGATGTTCGCGATTGGCACGTACGGTTTCTGCTTTCTCAAACGCCATGCGCCGCACATAATCGTTTGGCCGCTCACTTGATTGATGTGATTCGTCGATATGCGCGGGCACTACAATAAATGTGACGCCAATTTGTTGTAATAAAGCCAAGCGCCGCGGTGAAGCAGAGGCCAAAAGCAAACTCGCGACAAAATCCGATTCGCTCATTATTTGATTACGTCAGCAAGTGTCAGATCATCAGTGCCACTTAAGCGCCCGACCAGTGGACCTAAGCTCGATGGTAGGGATGATTCTGCAAGACAGTCCAACCCCGATACAGTTGTTCGATGAGTACCACCCGCACCAATTGGTGCGGCAACGTCAATCGAGAAAGAGACCATCGGCAATCAGCGTCCGCGACGATTCGCGCGTCTAATCCGTCTGCGCCGCCGATATAAAACGCAATGTCGGCATGCTCCGCGCGCCAGCGGTCGAGCTTGTCGGCAAGATCCATCGTGGACCACGATTCGCCGCGCTCATCGAGGGCGATTTGGAAAGCGCGTGATGGGCAAATTTGCCTGAGCCGTTCAGCTTCTTTTTCGAGTTGCGAATTCTTTGCCGGTTGTTTTACCGGCGCAACTTCGTGAACAACGATCTCGAGTTGGCCTTTTAGCCGCTTTAAATAATCGTGGGTCGCGGCGGTTACCCAGTCTCGCGGTCGCTTACTGACGCACAGTATATGAATTCGCATCAGGTCTTCAGGACCGCAAATGTCGAGCGACGTGCTAGCGCTCGTTAGCTTGTTCGACCAGCGGCGCTTCGATCACTTGATTGTCCCATAGCTTTTCTAATTGGTAGAAGTCGCGCGTTTCCTGTTGCATCGCATGCACGATGACGTCGCCAAAATCGACGAGTACCCACTCGCCCGGATTCTCACCTTCTACGCCGAGTGGGCGCACGCCATGCTCACGCGCCGCTTCGATAACCCGATCTTTGAGCGACCTGACTTGACGCGAAGAGCGGCCGGACACGACGATCATGTAGTCGGTGATCGACGTCATTGCACGCACGTCTAGCACCCGAATATCTTCCCCTTTTCCGTCATCAAGCGCGGTGGCGATCGCATCGCGCAGCACTTCCGGTGTCAGCTCGCCACTCATATCATTTTGGGCTCTTATAGTATTCATTTTGCAGGATGGACTGATGGACTGACGGCGGCACTAAGTAGCTAATCGAGCGACCGTCAGCGATCCGTGCGCGCACGTCAGTCGATGATATCGGTAAAAGCGGAATCGAAAGGAACAAGATACGTCCGCACGGCACGCAGCGGAGTATATCAGGATCAGCTATCTGCACGCGTTCCAATAGTTGCTGCAAACGCGGCTCGAAATCGCTATTGCTGCCCGGTCGATTCACCACTACTAAATGACAATAATCGAGCAACTCTTCCCAACGATGCCAGCCGCACAGCCCCTTGAAAGCATCTGCACCGAGCAACAAACATAGGGGATGGTTCGCGAAATCCGCGCGCAAGGTCACGAGGGTATCAATCGTGTAGGAAACGCCTTCACGTTCTAGCTCCCTCGGGTCCACGATGAGTTGGGCATGATCGATGCTCTTTTGGAGCATCTGCAATCTTCGTTGTGCCTCGACCATCGGCGACGTGCGATGGTTAGGATTATTCAGAGGAATAAGTCTAACGTGCGCTAAGCCGAGGCGTTCCAATGCCTCAATCGCAAGTCTTAAGTGGCCGACGTGGACTGGGTCGAAGGTCCCGCCGAGGATACCAATTGGCTGTTCAAGTCCGTGATCTATCATCCAGCTAAGGTCGGTTTCGTCGTTCGTAATGTCGGGAATTGAGCATCACGGTCGAATATTAGAAAGCGAATTAGGTGCGAATATGTCCATCACCAATCACGATCCATTTTTGTGACGTTAAGCCTTTTAGTCCAACCGGACCGCGGGCATGGATCTTATCTGTGCTGATACCTACTTCGGCGCCCAGGCCGTATTCGAAACCATCTGCGAATCGAGTCGATGCATTTAACATGACGGAACTCGAATCGACTTCGGCTAAGAATCTACGTGCTGCGCCAAGATCTTCTGTGACTATGCAGTCTGTGTGCTGCGAGCCATAGTGGCGGATATGTTCCATCGCTTGGTCAATATCATCCACAATACGAATAGCTAGAATCGGCGCAAGATATTCTTCAAACCAGTCTTGCTCGACCGCTCGTTTAATTCGCTTATCGAGCGCACAAGTTTCCGCGCAACCACGCAACTCCACACCCAAGTCGCTGTATGCTTGAATTAATTCTGGCAAAACTTGGTCACTTATCGCACGCGCGATAAGTAATGTTTCCATGGTATTGCACGTGCCGTAGCGTTGCGTTTTAGAATTTAGTGCGACGTCGAAAGCCTTTTTGCGATCAGCCATTTCATCAATGAATACATGGCATACCCCCTCGAGGTGTTTGATCACTGGCATGCGCGCTTCGTTGATCACGCGTTCAATCAGACTTTTACCACCGCGCGGTACGATCACATCGACCCATTGATGGGCGGCAAGCAAAGCGCCTACGGCGCGACGATCGCTAACGTCCAGCATTTGCACTGCGACAGCCGGGAGCCCGGCGTGATTTAGGCCGTTGCTTATACACTCGGCGATGGCGCTATTGGAATGCAAGGATTCGGATCCGCCGCGCAGTATTGCCGTGTTTCCCGACTTCAGACACAGCCCCGCGGCATCAGCAGTGACGTTTGGACGCGATTCGTAAATGATGCCGATAACCCCAATCGGTACCCGCATTTGTCCGACTTGCACGCCAGACGGCCGGAAACATAAATCCGTCGTCTCTCCAATTGGGTCTGGAAGTTCACTAATGGCCCGCAATCCTTCCGCCATCGTTGCAATCCGATGTTCGTTTAGCGTCAAGCGGTCAACGAGCGCATCTTCAAGCCCGCTTGCGTTAGCAACGTCGCGTGCGTTTGCTGCCAAGATATCCGCCTTCGCACCTTCGATATTCGTGGCGATTTGAATTAGCGCGGCGTTCTTCGCTTGCGTCGTCGCACGCGCCATTTCTACGGCCGCGACGCGCGCAGCGCGTCCTAGGTTCGCGATATAGGCAGTAGCGTCGAAATCGCCAGCCTCGTCTAAATTATTTGCAGTAGTACTCATGGCTATTTCTGTTTGCTTCTACAAATCTATGACTTGCCACTAAGATTGACGCAGAGCATCTCAAGTTCATCCCATGGGTTACCAGGCAACGCTCCTTTAATGATTCGATCAAGGCGCATGCTATCGCTAAATAATCGGATCATGCTCGCGACGGACGTACGTTCCAACACGCGTCTGACGATGGAGGAACGCGAACTCCACACATTATGCTGATTTAACACAGATTGCACCGACTGGCCTGCCGCCACGTCGATTGCCATATAGGCCAAATTGCGCAATTCCCGATTTAACGCCCACCCGATCACAACGGGCTCCGTTCCTTCGTCGCGCAGTCCGCGCAGCATCCGTACCGCTTTTACGCTGTCGCCGGCCACGGTTACATCGATAAATCCAAACACATCGAACCGAGCGCTATCGACCATCACGTTCAACACCGTATCGACGTCGATCTCACCTTGTTCGACAAGTAAACTCAATTTGTCCAGTTCTTGGGCAGCCGCTAGGAGATTGCCCTCCGCGCGCACCGCGATGAGCTCTGCTGCCGCACTACTGAGCCGCAATCCTGCCGCGATGCCACGTTCTATGATCCACTTATCTAGCGCGGCCGATGCGATTTGCTGCACTTGAACAGTGACACCGTACTTGCTGATGGTTTTAAACCAAGCACTGTTTTGTGCATTGCGATCAAGACGATCGGCGCTTAGAAGAAAGACGTCTTGATTATCGTCCCGACCTAGCAGTTCAGCCAGAACGCCACTCCCTGTTTTGTCCGGCTTGCGGTCTTTGAGACGAATTTCGATTAATCGACGTTCAGCGAACAACGACATTTCGTTTGTTTCGGCCAGCAGCAACTGCCAATCGAATGCCGCCTCCACTTCGAATATGAGACGCTCCACAATCCCTTGCGCGCGCGCAGCCTGGCGGATCAGGTCGGCACTCTCCATTGCCTGCAATGGTTCATCGCCAAATACTAAGTAGGCGCTCACGAGGCCTTTGCGCTCGAGATGGGTGCTAAGGCTGTTAGTCGTTACCTGCATGTGGTTCCGTCAGCGCGTCAACAGCTTGGTCAGATCGTTTTGGCGATGTGACCGGCGGCCCCGCAGGTGGGCCAAAATACTATGTCGCCGGGGGCGCAATTTCGAGGGTTTCCAAACGCAATAAAATTGTTTGCGCGGCATCTTGAGCTAACTCGTTCTCAATGATTTGGGCGCTCTCGGTCGTACCTAGCAACGAAGTTTCGTCGAATACATAATCCTGAACCCAAGTGCGTTTTTCGGGTGCGACGAGTAGTTTCCCGTCCTGTGAGCGCACGGACATGGTCACTTCAAGTCCGAGTTCAACTTCGCGAACTTTACCGGTATCGGGATCGACCGAAATAACTCGGCGATCAAAGGATTCCTCGCTGAGTTCGATGGTGATTTGACTGGCTGTTTTGGTACCGAGTCTGACACCGCTGAAGCGGAGTTCCTGCGCCAACCATTGCTGTAACTGGGGCGCTGATTCGGCGACGAGATAAACTGACTTTATGCCGAGCGCTGCGGTCCGCGTGCCACGTAGATCCCAGCCACCACACGCAGTCAAGCTCGCGGCCGTCAGCACCAGCACAGTAAGACGTATTTTTTCCCTCAACACAGCTGAATTATTGCACGACTATGTTGATTAAGCGCCCAGGGACAACCACGATTTTCACGACTGACTTATCAGCAATGATCCGCTCGACGTTGGGATCGGCGAGCGCCATCGATTCCATTTGTTCGGCAGCGCAATCTGGTGCAACGCTCAGTTCGGCGCGTTTTTTGCCATTGACTTGGACCACGATCGTCACCGCGTCACGCGCTAGCGCGCCACGATCAACCTGCGGCCAGCCAGCATCAACGAGTGGTTCGAGATCATGCCCTAAGGCTCGCCACAACGTGTCTGTGCAATGCGGGATGATAGGGGCAAGCAATAAGACAGCCGTTTCCAGGCCCTCTTGAAGAACCGCGCGGCCTTGCTCGCTGTCATCGCTGCTTCGCGTAAGCGCATTTAGCAGCTCCATGACGGCAGCAATCGCGGTATTGAATTTATATCGCCGTGAAATATCGTCAGTCACTTTATCGATCGTTTCGTGGATCTGACGGCGCAGGGTCTTCTGGTCAGCATTGAGGATTGCGCTATCGAGAAGTGCACAGGCACCTTTTTGTACGTGTTTGTGGGTAAGCCGCCAGAGACTCCTAATGAACCGAAAAGCCCCTTCAACGGCGCTATCCGACCATTCCAAGGTCTGATCGGGCGGCGAAGCGAACATGGTGTATAGGCGCACTGTATCGGCGCCATAGCGCTCAATGAGAACTTGCGGGTCGACACCGTTATTCTTTGACTTCGACATTTTCTCAACCGAACCGATTTCGACCGGCTCACCGTCAGTCGTCAAAATCGCTTTGATCGCGCGCCCTTTTGCGTCCGTTTCGACCGTCACGGCTGCGGGACTAAAATATTGTGGCTTACCTTGGCCGACGTCGCGAAAGTAGGTTTCCTTGCACACCATGCCCTGCGTTAGCAAGCGGGTAAATGGCTCACCCGCTGTCATCAATCCCGCATCACGCATCAATTTTTGGAAGAACCTCGCATAAAGCAAATGTAACACCGCGTGTTCAATTCCGCCGATATAAATATCAACCGGCATCCAATATTCAACCCGGTCGTCAACCATGGCTTTAGCATCCGGACAACAAAACCTAGCGAAATACCAAGACGATTCGAAAAATGTATCGAATGTATCCGTTTCACGAGTTAGCGGCTCGCCGCTTTCGGGGTGAGTCGTGTCAAAAAATTCCGGCATTGATTTAAGCGGTGAGGATACGCCTTGCCATTCAATTTGCTCGGGCAGTTTTACCGGTAGTCGCGCTGCGGCTTCAGGGACGATGTTGCCGTCTTCTTCGTAGAGTACCGGGATCGGGCACCCCCAATAGCGTTGACGCGACACCAGCCAGTCTCGAAGTCGATACTGAACCTTCCGTTCTGCGCGGCCTTGCGCCTCCAGACGTTCGGTAATTTGTTCAAAAGCACGCGCATAATCGAGGCCATCGTACTCGGCACTGTTTTTGAGAATACCTTTTTCGACATACGCGCCGGCCGCGATGTCGGGTATCTGACCATTAGCTGGAAAAACGACCGGGATGATCGGTAAATCATAGGTTGTAGCAAATTCCCAGTCGCGTTGGTCGTGGGCCGGAACCGACATCACGGCACCCGTGCCGTAACTCATCAATACGAAATTGGCGACCCATACGGGAATTTTTTCACCGGTCAGCGGGTGATCGACCGTGATCCCAAGCGACATACCGCGTTTTTCCATTTTCTCGACCACGGCTTCGGCCGTCGACAGCGTGGCGCAACTAGCGATGAAGTCGGCAATTGCCGGATCGTGCTGCGCGGCTGTCAGGGCGAGCGGATGCTCCGGCGCCACGGCCATGTAAGTCGCCCCATAAAGTGTGTCAGGACGTGTCGTAAACACCTCGAGGAAACTATTGTCGTCACTCAACTTGAACTTAAGCGACAGCCCTTCGGAGCGCCCGATCCAATTGCGCTGCATGGTTTTAACCGCTTCCGGCCAACCTTCTAAGTCGTCAAGATCGCCTAACAGCTCGTCGGCATAAGCCGTGATCCGCAGAAACCATTGCGGAATTTCACGCCGCTCAACCAGCGCGCCTGAACGCCAGCCCCGACCATCGATAACTTGTTCATTGGCGAGCACGGTTTGATCGATCGGATCCCAGTTAACCACCGCAGTTTTGCGATAGACGAGGCCTTTGTCATAGAGCTGCGTAAAAAACCACTGCTCCCATTGGTAGTACTGGGGGTCGCACGTTGCCAGTTCGCGGTCCCAGTCATACGCGAAGCCAAGACGTTGAAGTTGCGTGCGCATGTAATCGATATTTGAGCGAGTCCACTCTGCCGGCGGTATGTTGTTCTCGATTGCAGCATTTTCTGCTGGTAAACCGAAAGCATCCCAACCCATTGGCTGCATCACGTTTTTGCCCAACATGCGCTGGTAGCGGGAGATCACGTCACCAATCGTGTAGTTACGTACGTGCCCCATATGTAGCCGACCACTTGGGTACGGAAACATAGACAAGCAATAGAATTTCTCTCGCGTGCGATCTTCTTGCACCGCGAAGGTGCGAGCGCTTTGCCAGGATGCTTGTAAGGCCGACTCAATTGCGCCGGGGTCGTAGCGTTCTTCCATTTAGTTTTTTCTACTTTTGGGTCCGTGAATAAGCGTTGCCGGCTAGATCGTCGTTGCAGTGCATCAGCACAGGGTTGTAGTTCGAAACCGTACCGCAACTCAACCGGTTAATTGCCCGGCGTTGTTGATGTTGCGCGGCAGCAGAGCATACCGTAGGCCCTTCGGGCGCGCAAAAAAAAAGCCGGTCCAGGCGCAATGCCCGAACCGGCCGTTGGTGCGAGAATTAACTCATCACAAGCGCTGCGTATTAAGGCTTGCCGGTGGTGAGTTGGTCGCGGATGTTATCTAAGGTTGCGCTGCCTATTCCTTTGACAAGCAATAAGTCGTCGACTGATTTAAAAGGACCATTCGCCTCTCGATAATCGACGATCGCTTCGGCTTTGGCAGGTCCAATACCGGTGACATTTGCGGCGATGCTAACGGCATCGGCGGAATTCACGTCGACTACCTCAGCGTTGGCAGTACCAACTGCAAGGCAAACAAGGGCAGCAAATAGCGTCTTCTGTAGGATATTCATAATCTTCTCCTTCCTTGGATCCGGGCTAGCGCCCGGGTGGTAAAGGCCGCCACCATGGCAGCCATGGTATAAGGATACTAAAGGGCGCCGCTAAAACCAAGAACTTAAAGATTCGTTGAATTGAGGATTACGATTGACGGACGACGAATTTGCGGAAAATCCGTAGATGAGGCTCCGCGCTCCCTACGTGATTGCGGGCTGTACCAATCCCGCCATGATTGCGCCTAATCCACGCTTTACCGCGCTGGCCGGCGTCAGTGCGTCGTCACGAATCGGTCATGAAAGCGTCATAGAATGCATCAAAGAAAACCGCGAAATATCGGATGAATCAAGCTTAGGATCGCCACAATGGGCTTAATATTAATTGTCGACGACGAACCAGCGATAAGAGACATGCTCCAATTTACGCTGTCTGGCGAAGGTCATATCTGCGTCGAAGCGCACGACACCCAAGCCGCGCAGGCGGCAATCAAGACAGCCGTGCCGGACGTCATCCTACTCGATTGGATGTTGCCTGGGATCAGCGGTGTTGATTTCGCGCGACGCCTTAAACAGGAGCCAGGGACCCGCGATATTCCAATCATTATGCTCAGCGCAAAGGGTGAAGAGAGTGACAAGGTCCGCGCGCTCGACACCGGTGCCGACGATTACATTACGAAACCGTTCTCCACGAGCGAACTGCTCGCCCGAATTCGAGCAGTTATCCGGCGCTCGAACACCCAGATCAGCCAGACTGACATCGTCACCGTTGCTGGAATTCGGATCGATTCCAGTACTCATCGCGTCAGTATTAACGGCCACTATATTGAACTCAGTCCAACGGAATTCCGATTGTTGCACTTTTTCGTGACACACCCTGAGCGCGTCCACACGCGCGGCCAATTACTCGACGCCGTTTGGGGTGATGATGCTTATGTGGAAGATCGCACTGTCGATGTACACATCTTACGACTTAGAAAATTATTGGCGACGCGAGCTTGCGACCAATATATTCAAACGGTTCGTAGCGTCGGTTACCGATTCTCGGCGAGCGCTTAGTTTGCGGGATCAATGGAACTGTGAGGACGAATTCGTTGTGGATCGGCTAAGAGAACCATCGCTGCAAGCAAGCGCTAACTGGTCCTGACCGGCGAGAACGGAATTCGATTGATAAGCGAATTCCTGAAATCGAGGCGTCAGTGTGAGTCCCGAGAGCACTAGCAGGGTAACGGGCTCTACTTTTGCCCGAGACCCGTCGATAATGCCCAGAGAATCAACTAGAGGATCTAGTCATGCTTCAGGCTAGCGACTTTCGGAGGCTAATTATTGTCGTGTTCTCAGCCACCCTGTTTGGCTGGGCGATTGACGATATCACGTTGGCGCTACTCATCGCGTTGTCGTTGTATAGTCTTTGGCTGCACCGCAATATCAGCCAATTACTCAACTGGATCCGGTATCGAAAGAACCAGGAGGCGCCAGACCTACCCGGGGTTTTCGAAGACCTATGCCGCGAAATGGATTATTCGCGCGAGCGACACCGAAAACGCAAAAAGAAACTCGGCAGTTATCTTAAACAATTTCAACTCGCTACCCGAGCCTTACCTGATGGGACCGTGGTACTGGATGAACGGGGAACCGTGACGTGGGCGAATAAAGCCGCACAGACCTACCTGGGGATCCGCTGGCCAGACGACGCCGGACAGCGAATTACGAACTTGATCCGCCTGCCTGAAATAGCGGAATTCGTTGACGAAAACAAAAGACTTTCAAGCATTGACATCGCCTCACCGACGAACCCCGATATCCACCTCAACGTGCGGATCACGCCGTATGGAAATGCACAGCGACTATTTGTAGCGCGCGATGTCACGCAATTGCATCGCGCTAATCGAATTCGCCGCGATTTCGTGGCTAACGTTTCACACGAGTTGCGCACGCCCATTACGGTGTTGCGTGGCTATCTCGAAAACATGTCGTCACAACGTGAACAATGCCCTCCAGCGTGGCAGAAGGCGCTGGGACAAATGCTCGAACACGTTGCGCGAATGCAATCTATCGTCGAAGACCTTCTGGTGTTATCCAAACTTGAGCAGGGCGACGAGATCGAACACTTAGAAGTTGTTTCCGTCGCCTCGTTGATCGCCGACATTCAGCGTGAGTCACAATTACTCAAGACCAGATACGAACACATGTTCGCTTTGGAGGTTGACACGAGTCTTGAGATATTTGGTTCGCCTAAGGAACTACACAGTTGCTTTTCGAATCTAGTCTACAACGCGATTCACTACTCAGGTAAAAGCAAAATTATTGAAATCCGTTGGTACCAAGATGAGAGTGGCGCTCACTTTGCAGTGAAAGACAATGGCGTCGGCATCGCACAGCAACACTTAGCACGCTTAACTGAGCGATTTTATAGAGTAGATACTGCTCGAGATCGATCACAAGGCGGCACTGGACTTGGTCTCGCCATCGTCAAACATGTTTTAACCCGCCATGGCGGCTCACTGCACATTGAAAGTGAATTAGGAAAAGGCAGTACGTTTCGCTGTGATTTTCCGCTGAAATCAATTGTCGCGCCTGAAGTGCCTGAAGAAATCGATCGATCAGCCTGATACTTGGCGCTGAGCTTACTTCTCTTTCGCAGAAAATTTAAATTCCTTGTCCATCTCCTCAAGCGAGGTATGTCGCACATCTTTCCCTTCGACAAAATAAATAATGTATTCACCGATATTATCTGCATGATCGCCGACTCGCTCGAACGCGCGCACCGCCAATACAGCGTTAAGTACTTGAGATATGCTGCGTGGATCTTCCATCATGTAGGTGATCAGTTGACGCATGATCGCGTTATTCTGTGCATCGATTTCAGGGTCTTGCTTGGCCACTTGGAAAGCTGCTTGAGAATCCATACGTGCGAAAGCGTCCAGTACGTCGTGCAGCATCCGCTTGACGTGATTGCCCATCGCCAAAATGCCGACGTAGTATGCTTTTGGACTTTCAACGGTGGTGAGTTCCAGCGCGAGGCGCCCGACTTTTTCGACTTCGTCGCCAATCCGTTCTAAATCTGTAATCGTCTTGCTCACTGCCAAAACTAATCTCAAGTCGCCGGCTGCCGGCTGCCGGCGTAATAATATGCCGGTACATTCCTCGTCAATTTCGACTTGTAACGCGTTAACGCGATAATCGTTTGTCGCCACATATTCGGCCAGCTCGGAATCGCTATTTGCGAGGGCATCCAAGACCTTTTCCAAATGGTCCTCAACGAGTCCGCCCATGGCGAGAACATTCGAACGTAAGTCGTTCAGTTCGTTGTCGAACTGCTGTGATATGTGATGCGGGGTTTGCCTAGAAGCCATTAATAGAGTCCTCCGTTAACCGTACCGGCCGGTAATGTAATCTTCGGTTTGTTTTTGCGCCGGGTTCGTGAAAATCTTTTTGGTATCGTCAAACTCAATCAAATTCCCTAAATACATGAACGCAGCAAAATCAGAAACTCGTGTCGCCTGCTGCATATTATGGGTGACTATGACGATGGTGTAGTCGCGTTTGAGTTCGTAGATCAATTCTTCAATTTTCAAGGTCGAAATCGGATCAAGCGCAGAAGCGGGCTCATCCAAAAGGAGAACTTCCGGTTCGATTGCAATTGCGCGAGCGATAACTAGGCGTTGTTGCTGTCCGCCCGATAGACTCAACGCACTTTCTTGGAGACGATCTTTAACTTCGTCCCACAGCGCCGCGGCACGCAAGGAACGCTCTACCGCTCGGTCCAGCGTGCGGCGATTGTTAACTCTCTGAATGCGCAATCCATAGGCTACATTTTCGTATATCGATTTCGGAAAAGGATTCGGCTTTTGGAAGACCATACCGATCCGGCGGCGCAGGTTGGCTACGTCCACGTCTCGCGCGTAAATATCTTCGTCGTGCAAAAATATTGAACCTTCGATGCGCACGCCGTCGATCAAATCGTTCATTCGGTTGAAACAACGCAACAAAGTCGATTTTCCACAACCACTCGGACCAATAAACGCCGTCACCATTTTCTTCGGGATCGTCATGTTAATAGAATTTAACGCCTGCTTTGTGTCGTAGAACAAATTCAGATTTGAAACCGTTAGAGATACCGTGTTTGAAACAGCCAGATCGGAGTCATTGCCAACAGGACTGTTCGAGTTATCGATCGAGTCGATCTCTTTCGAAGACGCGTTAATTATTTTGCTCATCAGAAACTGGCCTGAGTTATCTTAGTCGTATGGACGATCATTCGCTAACCGTCTCCTGCTTTGTATGATTCTCGCAGACGATTGCGGATCCGGATCGCCGCGATGTTGAGCGCGACGATTAACACGACTAATAGAAATGCCGTGGCATAAACCAAGGGGCGGGCTGCTTCAACGTTGGGGCTTTGAAAACCAACGTCGTAGATATGAAACCCAAGATGCATGAATTTACGGTCAACGTGTAAAAAAGGGAAGTTCCCGTCCATTGGGAGTGAAGGTGCCAACTTTACTACACCAACCATCATTAACGGCGCGACTTCGCCGGCCGCGCGCGCGATAGATAAAATCAATCCGGTCATCATTGCTGGCGTCGCCATCGGCAACACGGTACGCCATAAGGTTTCGGCCTTCGTTGCGCCCAACGCTAATGATCCTTCGCGAATTGCGCGGGGTATTCGCGTCAGGCCTTCCTCAGTCGACACGATAACGACCGGCACGGTGAGGATCGCCAAGGTCAGCGCTGACCACAGTATTCCGGGGGTGCCGAAAGTCGGCGCCGGAAGAGATTCCGGGAAAAACAGTTGGTCGATATTGCCGCCTAGAAAATAGACAAAAAAGCCGAGTCCAAAAACGCCGTAGACGATCGACGGAACACCTGCCAGATTATTTACCGCGATGCGGATTGTGCGGGTAAGCAGACCTTGGTGGGCGTATTCGCGCAGATAAACCGCAGCGATGACACCGAAAGGAGTCACGAAAACCGACATCAACATAACCAACAGGACGGTACCGAAAATTGCTGGGAATACGCCCCCTTCAGTATTCGCTTCGCGTGGGTCTTCGGACACAAACTCCCACATCTTGGCAAAATAGTACCGAATTTTCTCAAACATGCTCATCTGATTGGGGTGAATGGCACGGACAATTTTTGAGACTGGCAATTCGACTTGTTGACCAGCGACAGTTGCGGCCGTGATCGAATACCGACCCAACTCTTTATATAGTTCGGACAGTGAGCCATTCAGCGCTTCGTAGCGCTTCTCAAGCGACAATCTTTCTGCTGCGATTTTGTCAATTCGGGCACCTGCTTCGACGCCATCTAGTTCCAAGCGCTTGGTGCGCAAGCGGAGCCGTTCCATGGCGTAGTTTATTTTGCCAATTTGATCTTTCTCGATCCCTTTTATTTGGCGGCGTATTTGCGTTTTCCGCGCGATGCCATCCTGCATCGCTCCCCAGGCTGTCGCGCCGCTCGCAATAATTTCACCGTCTAACTTCACCGAGATTAAATTCCCGTAGAAGTTTCCCCACTCATCTCGCTCGGCCATGAAACTATCGAGAGGAATTTCTCGCGACGTAATATCTGTCTCGTTGACCCAAACAAAATCCGCGCCGGATACATCTCGGTTACCTACCTTAATAAGGTAGCGACGAACGAATTCCATATCTTCGGGAACCGTACTTCCGGTTCCGCGCACTCGCGCTGCGCTGACGATCTCGTCTTCGACGAAATTACCGAGCAAGCTCGTCGTTGACCCATCTTTTTCGCGTAACTCGACTGATTCAATCGCTGCGGGCCAAAAATGACCTAATCCACGTACCGAGATCAAAAACAGTAACCCGAACACCATCACGAGGTTGAGGCTAACCATGCCGGCACTTAGCCAAACCCATGGGCTGCCGCTGCCAACCCATTTATTTATCGACTCAATAGATTTCATTGTGCGCTACAAATTACTGTACTTAACGCGTAGACGCTGGCGAACAATTTCGGCTACGGTGTTGACCGCGAAAGTGACCATAAATAGAACTAAGGCGGCGAGGAAAAGCACACGAAAATGCGTGCTATTGACTTCAGACTCTGGCATTTCGACGGCGATGTTCGCAGATAATGCGCGGAAGCCCTCAAATATATTGATATCCATGATGGGTGTGTTGCCAGTCGCCATCAATACGATCATCGTTTCTCCGACTGCACGACCGAGCCCGATCATCACTGCCGAAAAAATACCGGGGCTAGCTGTCAGAATGACCACGCCGATCATAGTTTGCCAAGATGTTGCACCGAGGGCGAGCGAACCGGTGGTGAGATGTCCCGGAACGCCGAATACAGCGTCTTCACTAATAGAAAATATTGTTGGAATGACGGCGAATCCGATCGCTATACCTACGACGAGCGAATTTCGCTGGTCATACGATATGCCGAAATTTTCTGACAGCCAAGCAGGTAAACTACCGTCAAAAAATGCTGTTTCGATCGGCAGGCTCAAAGTCACGCACAGCCAAATGCCGAAACAAACAACGGGGAGTAACGCTGCGGCCTCCCAGCCATTACGAAAATATGAGCTCACTCCCGCAGGGAGTTTGTCGACCAGGAACGAAGTGACAACGAATGACAGTGGTATGAAAACAAACGCTAAAATAACACCGACAAGATACTGCTCAACGAACGGCGCGAGCCATAATCCCGCGAGGAAGCCTAGGATAACGGTTGGTAGGGCTGCCATCACCTCGACCGACGGCTTAACGAAATTGCGCATTTTCGGGGTCATGAAATAAGCGGTATAGATTGCGCCTAGAATGGCCAATGGAATCGCGAAGAGCATCGCATATAAGGCGGCCTTCAGCGTTCCGAAAGTGAGCGGCGTCAAGCTAAATTTTGGCTCGAAATCGCCGCTTGCCGACGAAGATTGCCAAATATATTCGGGTTCGGCGCGGCTTTCATACCAAACTTTTCCCCAAATCGAGTTCCAAGAGATCTCCGGATGCTCGTTATGCACAGAGCGCTTTTCAAGCTCGCCGCTGTCGGTGAGAAATAATAGTGCGTCAGCCCGCGGACTGATTGCTAATGCCTGTAGAGAATTCGTAGCAATGCGGTCCGTCGCTAAGATGCGTCCGGCCGTTGTATGCATTAATGCAAAATTTCCTGCCTCATCCGCAGCGACAAAGCCCTTACGAAAATATTCTGGGACAACGATGGAGACACCCGCAGTAAACGGAGTGAAGCTCCGTACCTTCTGGATGGTGTAATTGTTATTGTCGTCTCGGACCGGAAACCATTGTGAAATTGCGCCGCTCGAATCGCCGACTAAGATTGAGATCCCGCCGCTTAAATATTTGAGAGATGTGAGTCGGTGATCGTTCGAGAGAACGTTAACCAGATAGGTGAGACGAGGATGTTGTTTGTCGCTTATATTGAAATAACTAATTTGTCCTTGCGCAGATGCGACGTAAAGCTCGCGCTGCTCGACGTCGATCAGGAGATCGCTGATGTCATATTCAATGTTGGGTAGAGCAGTGTGTGTCGTCGTAACCGCAGGTTCATCGCCGAGAAATGACTCGGTGAGGGTCACGTGGGTCAAGCTTACGACATTCGCGTCCGTAACTGAGACGATCGTCGCCTCGTCGTCTTGAGATTGCGCGGCCAAAAGTAAAATTTTCCCGCTCGCCTCACCAAGATCTACTGGGGTCTTACCGAATGGGTATTCTAGGGTCGGCGTAATGTGGCGTTTATCATTCGGATAGCTTATCGCGTAGTCCGGTCGCACAACTATCGCCGTGCGATCATCGAACGCGATCGTGACGCTTCGCTGGACCGGATCACCGGCTGCGATCGCTACGACAGAACGGCCTGTCCCATTTGAAACCTTACCCTGGTTGATGGTCGTCCCATCGTTCGCAGCAAAAAATGCGTATTCACCGTCTGCCGTGATAACAAAACCGATTTCGGCATATTCATCCAACGCTAGGTGGGCGATTGTAGCGCCTTTGAACGGGGCCTCGTAACGCACGAGCGGTGTCGTACTCGCGCTGCCGAAAATCGGCAGCACGACGTAGAACAAATAGAAGAAAATCATCACGATTGTGATGATCACACTGATACCGCCGACAGCCATGGCCCATCCGAAGATGCGATCCTTGATCATCCGCCACCGGCGGTGGCTCTTTTCCAGTTCGAGTTTAGTTTGCGTCGTATCGGATTCCATCAACTTCCCTTAGGGCCCGGCCGACGCCTTTGGCCGGCCGGGCCCCTGGATATTCTAGCGCAATCGAAACTGGGTCGCGGAAATTACTCAGCAAACAAGCCCGCGTACTTCCCTGCGACTTTGCTCGGCAGAGGAATATATCCGTCTTTAATTACGACGCTCTGACCTATTTTCGACATCACCATTCGGAAAAACTCGCGTTCCAACGGAGGCAATGGTTTATTGGGATGTTTGTTGACATAAACGTACAGAAAACGTGCTAGGGGAAATTTACCGGCAACGGCATTCTCTGCGCTCGGCTCGATAAATTCGTCGCCGTCTACCTTAGCCAAGGGAACAGCACGAACGCCTGAGGTCCGGTAGCCGATGCCGGAGTATCCAATCCCATTAATTGATTTCGTAATTCCTTGGACGACGGACGCGGATCCGGGTTGCTCATTGACGGAATTCTTATAGTCGCCTTTGCACAAGGCGGCTTCTTTAAAGTATCCGTAAGTGCCTGACACTGAATTGCGTCCGTAAAGCTGGATCGGTCTCTGGCTCCATTCTCCGGTTAGTCCGAGGTCGCCCCAAGTTGTTAAGTCGCTCTTGTGACCACAGGTGCGCGTTGCCGAAAAAATCGCATCAACTTGGGGAATTGAAATACCAGTGATCGGGTTGTCCTTGTGGACATAGACCGCTAGCGCGTCAATCGCAACCGGTATTTCCGTTGGTTTGTAACCGTACTTACGTTCGAAAGACTCTATTTCTTCGGCTTTCATCTTACGGCTCATCGGCCCCAAATTTGATGTTCCTTCAGTAAGCGCTGGTGGCGCCGTACTCGATCCTGCTGCTTGCACTTGAATATTAACGTTTGGATAAAAACGTTTAAATTCTTCGGTCCATAAGGTCATTAAGTTAGCGAGCGTGTCCGACCCTACGCTCGATATATTTCCTGAGACACCACTTGCTTTCTCATAGTCGGGCAGATCTTGGTCTACCGAGTCCACCGCGAAACACGTTCCGCCGCTACCGAGCATAAGAGCTAAAGCCGTGTTAATTAATAGATTTTTCAATTCCTTGCCTCCGACATTTCAAATATAAAACGATCGCGTTATGTGCGACAACGGCATTAGACGAGCGCTTTGTTACATGAATATGACGCTGCTACAAAATCGAATAGGGCTTGGTTGGGTTTTGACGTACGTCAGGTTTCATCGCGCGACGATCATAGATTTGGCGATATCAGATTTTAAGTTCCTGACGAACCGGCTAGCGATCCGCAACGATGTAGCAGAGCCACCCGGCGTCGGCATCAGCTGTCACGACTGGAGTGAATTCTCCATTGCCCTCTGTTTCGTCTTCGTTCCATCCCTGCCAGTACGTCGTCACCTTGCTAAAGCCTGCTTCGTTCAAGATTTCAAGTAACTCGGGCAAGGTCCACAATCGCCAGTCATAGGTAAACGCTTTCTTCAACCGCGTACCGTCCTTAAACTTAAAGTGTATGTGGCAGAGCACTTCTCCGCTGACGGGATTGTAGGCGGCCTGGTCCCAAACATAGGTGTAGCCCTTATGCTTCGTAGTTTCCTCCATTTCCCGAAAAGCGTCGTATCCACCGTAGCAATCGAGCATGAACATGCCGTCGATGACAAGCGCATCGCGAACTTTGGAGAAATACTCACGCATCAAAGCCCGTTGCTTGAACACCCAATAACTGAAATTCATCGCCAGAATGATATCTTGCGGCGGCGTCTGCACTGTCAAAACATCATTGTTGATCAGCGCGATGCGCTGTTGCTCCGAGCCGCTTAAATTGACGATGTGTCGCTCCCGCCCCCAGTTCATTACGTCTTCGTCAAGATCGACACCGATGGCGTAGTTATCGCTGCGTCGACGGACCCATTCGCACGACGTGTTGCCAGTGCCACAGAAATCCTCGCGTAAAAACTTTGCCTGACGATCCCGCGTTGCGGTAAACGTCGAATCGACGAAATCGATTTCTGCATCGACTGCTTGGACGGAATCTACGTAGAGTTGGTGACGATCTGCCGTCTTCGCGGTGAGTGGTTTGGCTTTTTTCTTGCACTTAGCCCTAGATTTGGCGCTGGCGTACTTGTGCTTATTATTCGACATGGTGAAACGATAATCCCGCTATAATGCTGATGATGACGGCGTGCGATTCTATCATCAGTACCAAGCTATTGCTTTCAGTAGCTAAGCCTGCATAACGAGATTTTAAGTAGACGTTTCGATGGACCAAAAGACGCTAGAACTGAACGCCCCTGAACTTTATATCAATCGCGAGCTAAGTCTGCTTGAGTTTAATCGAAGAGTTCTCGAACTCTCCAAGGACGGTTCTAATCCGCTGCTTGAGCGGCTGAAATACCTATGCATAGCGAGTAGCAATCTGGACGAATTTTTTGAAATTCGCGTTGCTGGCCTGAAACAGCAGGTTGTCTACCGTTCCGCCACAACAGGTCCTGATCAAATCGCACCAGTCGAGCAGATCAAACGCATTAGCGAAGTAGCTCATGAATTTGTTGCGGAACAATACCGGATTTTGAATGACGAGCTGATCCCGTTACTCGCGGACGAAGCGATTCACTTTTTGAAACGTTCGCAATGGGATACGAAACAAGCTGGCTGGGTTAAGCGCTACTTCAATCGCGAGTTAATGCCAGTGCTGAGTCCGATTGGCTTAGATCCCTCGCATCCGTTCCCGCGCATTCAAAACAAGAGTCTCAATTTTCTTGTGTCACTCGAAGGTAAAGATGCGTTCGGCCGTGATAGTGCGGTCGCCATCGTACAGGCGCCCCGGGCGCTGCCGAGGATCATCAACATTCCGGCAAAACAAGCCGGCGGACCACACTGCTTCGTGTTTTTGTCGTCGATTATTCATGCCCATGTAAATGATATTTTTCCAGGCATGCGGGTGTCCGGCTGCTATCAATTCAGGGTAACGCGCGACAGCGATTTATTCGTTGATGACGAAGCAGTGGAAGATCTTATCCTGGCATTGGAAGGGGAACTCGACCAGCGACGCTTTGGCGAGGCGGTGCGCCTAGAGATCGCCGAAGAATGTCCGCCCGAATTAGTTAGTTTGCTAAAGCGCGAATTTGATCTCGTGGATGACGAAATTTATCAGTGCCACGGACCGGTAAATTTGCGTCGTTTGATGGAAGTACCAGAGATGATTGAGCGCTCGGACCTAAAATTTCCCGCCTTCACACCAAGCCGCCCGCGTCGGTTAGCGACCTCCGGGGATTTGTTCGCCGTGATTCGACGTGGCGATTTGCTTTTGCACCATCCGTTCGAGTCGTTCGGCCCCGTCATTGAGTTTCTCCGCCAATCGGCAGCTGATCCAGACGTTTTAGTTATTAAACAAACCTTGTACAGAACCGGATCAGACTCGCCTATTGCCAACGAGCTCGTCGAGGCTGCGCGCGCCGGGAAAGAGGTAACAGTCGTCGTAGAGCTGCAGGCGCGCTTTGATGAGCGGGCGAATATCGAACTCGCAGCGAAACTACAGGAAGCGGGCGCACATGTGGTGTACGGCGTGGTTGGTCATAAGACTCACGCGAAAATGATCCTCGTCGTGCGTCGGGAAGGAAACCAGCTGCGCCGCTATATCCATCTCGGCACCGGTAATTATCATCCGAGTACGGCAAGGCTATACACGGATTATGGCTTATTTACTTGCGAAAACGCGATTGGCCTGGATGTACAAAAGATTTTTCATCAATTAACCGCGCCTGGTCGTCCAGGAAAGTTGAAGAAACTACTGCAATCTCCATTCACCTTACATAAGGCGGTCGTCGAGTTTATTAACCGGGAAGCGACCATTGCACGCGCCGGAAAGCCCGCACGTATTATTGCAAAAATGAACGCGTTGACTGAGGTTAATGTAATAAAAGCGCTTTACGAAGCGTCGTGTGCCGGAGTAAAAATCGATTTGATCGTGCGCGGCGTTTGCGCGTTGCGCCCTGGCATCGCCGGAGTATCGGAAAATATCAGCGTGCGCTCGGTTGTTGGCCGTTTTCTTGAACACACCCGGGTATTCTACTTTCAAAACGACGGCAGCCAGGACGTTTATCTCTCGAGTGCCGATTGGATGGATCGAAATTTTTTCAGTCGCATCGAAACCTGCTTCCTCATTGAAGATAAGCGAGTGCGTGATCGCATCTTGAAGAAAGGCTTACATAGTTACTTGGGCGATAATGTCAAAGCCTGGCAGTTGCGTAGCGACGGCACATACGTTCGTGTCAAACCCGGCTCGAGCCGAGCGCGGGAAGCGCAGTTGCAGTTACTGGAAGAACTTTGCGATTAAGCTGTTTGCAATCCCGCCTATATTATCTATCTGAATTTCAATCGGAAGCGCGACATCTTTAGGTAATCCGCCTCTTGCGCTAAATCGGCCATCGTTAACTGGTGTTCTTGGAGCCACTCGTCAGGGAACTGCAAGCGAATTCGTTCATCCTCCACCCGGATTTGAATCGCAGGCAACTGTGCATCAGTGCGTCTTCGATGTAGCACGACGGCTAAGCGAAGTAACACGCACAGTTTTTCGATCTTATCGCGACTGGCATCGGCTAAGGTCTCAAATTCTGCAACTGGAAATTTGCGCCGGTGGCCACGAACTAAGACAGCTAAAGTACGCTGTTCGCCGCGCGAGAACCCGGGCATATCGAGATGCGTCAGCAAGTAACCGCCGTGTTTGTGATACTGACTGTGCGCAATTGCACTACCGATTTCATGGAGCGCGCTCGCCCAACGCAATAACTGCTCGAGATCGGTTCCGCAGATATTCCAGAGCGCGTTGACTTGTAGCCAAAGATCTTTCGCCGTGCAAAGCACTCTGTGGCTCTGGGCACGGTCCGTGGAATATCTGTCGACCAACGCCTCGACAGTTTGTTCGCGCACATCCTCGTGCTGGATCCTGCCTTGTAAATCATAAAGCAGACCTTCACGCAGCGCACTGGATGAGACACGCATATGTTCGATACCAAAGGTCTGAAATATTCCCAACAAGATCGCGACGCCGCCAGGAAGGACGTCGCGCCGTTCCTCGGATAAGCCGGGCAAATTAAGATTGCCGATATCGCCTGCAGCGATCAGCGAGGCGCGCAATTTAAGCAAGGAATTCGCGGTGATGCCGTCTTTACTCCAGCCATTCGCAATAACAATATCGCGGATCGCAACGTTGGTTCCAGAGGCGCCAATTACCGATTGCCACCCGCTTTCACGATAGGTGGCTTCAAGTGGTTCTAGCTCCTGTTTAGCGCGAATCTCGGCGCGTTTTAACCGCGCGTCCGTGATCTTGCCATCGCTAAAATGCGCAACACTCATCGCGACGCAACCCATGTGCAGGCTTTCCATGATGAGCGGATCAAAACGCCGACCCAATATTAATTCTGTGCTACCGCCGCCTATGTCGATAACAAGCCTTAAATCGGACTCGTCTTCTAAGCCGTGCGACACGCCGAGATAAATTAAACGTGCTTCTTCACGTCCTGAGATCACATCGATAGGATAGCCAACGGCGGCTTCAGCTTGCGCTTGGAAAGCCGGCCCATTGCGCGCAAGGCGCAGCGTATTCGTGCCCACGATCCGGACATTGTTGGGTTCTAAATGACGCAGCCGCTCGCCGAATTGTTGCAGACATTTAATCGCTCGCTTCAGCGCCTCATCATCAATCCGATTATCGCTCGTCAACCCAGCCGCCAAACGCACCATGGTCCGCATTCGATCGACGATCTTAAAGCGGCCGTTAGCTGTTTCTGCGACAACCAAGTGGAAGCTATTGGAGCCTAAATCGACGGCGGTGATTGTGGCGGGTAAATCGTTAGTCATGCTTGCGGCCTTGCGCGAAGAAATAAGACCTTCGCGATTAAATTAACATCGAGATTGACCACTCGGTGGCCGGCGCCACATTATACGGCGGTTGGAGAAAATCAACCGGGAGTCTGAATCGTGGATAGTGAAATTATCGAAATTACTCCGCTCGAAGCACAGGCGTTACTCGATCATGATCCGAGTTCGCGACTAATCGACGTGCGTTCAAAAGTGGAATTCGATTATGTGGGGCATCCGCCAGGTGCAATCCACATCGCGTGGAAAGAATTTCCTGAATGGAAAGAAAATCCCTCCTTTGTCGACGATGTCGAAACCGCATTGGCGCGCGACCAATTAGTTGCCAAGGACAGCCCTTTGTTAATGCTTTGCCGTAGCGGCGCCCGTTCGCATAGCGCGGGGCTTAAATTAATAGCGTGTGGATATTCGCGGGTTTATAACGTGCTCGAAGGATTCGAAGGCGACAAAGACGAAAATCAGCACCGCGGCAACCTAAACGGATGGCGTTTTCGAGGTCTTGCCTGGGAACAAGGTTAGAAGAATTCAAACACATGTACTACCGCATCGCCAGCACGCGGTAAACTGAGGCTCGATCGATTCCGCGCAGCGCGGGCAAAGCCATGGAGCAGTGCCAACGTCAGGGCTTCGTAAAACGCGCTCGATCACTGATCGAGCACGTTGAACATCATCATCGTGCCACACCCATAGTTCCGGCCAGCACTCAGTAGGCGGTAGTTCGCCGCTCCCCCCAATTAGCAATTCGTTACGGATGTGACACTCGATGCGTTCGGATTCGAGAACGGATTTCAGATACCCGATAAGGATGAGGTCATCTGCAGTGTGGATTTTCAGCATGGTGCGGGCTCAATTTGCGAAGTTGGGGGATCGGACTAGCTGGTTGGACCTAAGCGTGAGCTTCTGGTTGCCTAATTTTGAAATAGACTGCGTGCTCACGATTGGCACCAGGGATCGCCGGCCGCGGCCACAAGTTAAGCCAAAACCACGTTGAGATCCGCCTGACAGATGACTACCCAAACCAGGTTTTTATCAAGATCAAGCGAAATTTACTTTTCGCCCGTATAATGCAGCGCCTTTTGTCTCCGGACTAGCCGATAAGATGAGTTTAAAATTACGCAATATCGCGATTGTCGCACACGTCGACCATGGCAAGACCACCTTGGTGGACCAGCTGTTACGGCAATCGGGCACCTTAGCGCGCGGCTCTGAAGGACGCGAACGGATTCTCGATAGTAACGACCTCGAACGCGAACGCGGCATTACTATTCTGTCGAAAAATACCTCGATAACCTGGCGCGACTACCGAATCAACATTGTCGACACGCCCGGGCACGCCGATTTCGGCGGCGAAGTGGAACGTATCTTGTCGATGGTCGACTCTGTGTTGCTACTTGTCGATTCAGTCGACGGCCCGATGCCCCAGACTCGGTTTGTGACGCAAAAAGCGTTCGCCCGTGGTCTGCGACCGATCGTGGTGATTAACAAGATCGATCGCGATGGCGCTCGCCCTCACTGGGTATTGGACCAGACCTTTGAACTGTTCGACAGTCTCGGTGCGACTGACGCCCAACTAGACTTTCCCGTCATTTACACATCCGCAACGATGGGCTACGCACGCAGCGAGGCGGACGGCGATGAGTCGAATATGGACGCTTTGTTCGAAATGATCATCAATTCTGTTGCGCCGCCAGATGTGACCGAAAACGGCGCGTTTCAAATGCAAATCAGCTCACTCGATTACTCAAGCTACGTCGGTGCAATCGGCATCGGCAGAGTCCAGCGCGGCACGGTAAAACCAGGACAAGTCGTCACCTTAATCACGAGCGAAGGGAATCGACGCAGTGCGAAGATCATGGAAGTGCTGGGATTTAACGGCCTCAGCCGGACACCACAAGCGAGTGCGCAAGCTGGTGATATTATCGCGGTGACGGGTATCGAGCGCGTGCGGATTTCGGACACATTGTGTGACCCGTCCGAGGTACAAGCATTGCCTGCGCTAGTCGTCGACGAACCCACCGTCAGTGTGTCGTTTGAAGTGTCTGATTCGCCGCTCGTCGGCAGAGACGGCCAATTCTGTACGAGCCGGCAGATTTTAGAACGTCTCGAGCAAGAACTCATACATAACGTCGCGCTAAGAGTTGAGCCGACCGGCGATCCGAAACGCAATATTGTGTCCGGTCGCGGTGAGCTACATCTCGCGATATTAATGGAAAATATGCGACGCGAGGGTTTTGAGTTCTCAGTTGGTCGTCCCCAGGTAATCATCAAGATCATCGATGGTGTTGAGCATGAACCTTACGAAACGCTGAGCGTCGACGTACCGAGCGAAAGCCAGGGCACCGTGATGCAACGCCTTGGTGAACGCAAAGGTGAGTTAAAGTCGATGCAGCCGGACGGGAAAGGCCGCGTACGCCTTGACTATTCGATACCAGCTCGCGGTTTGATTGGGTTCCGTACGGAATTTTTGACTGCTACCTCGGGTGCCGGTCTGCTCTACCATACGTTTGACCGTTTCGCGCCCAGAAAGCGCGACGTCATTGGCAACCGAAACAACGGCGTGTTGATCTCCAATGGTGCCGGTAAGGCGCTCGCGTACGCCTTGTTTAATTTGCAAGAACGCGGGCGCTTGTTCGTTCGCCACGCCGATGAAGTTTATGAAGGCATGATTGTCGGCATTCATTCGCGTGACAACGATCTCGTCGTCAATCCGCTTAAAGCAAAACAATTGAACAACATTCGCGCTGCGGGCAACGACGAAAATCTGATCCTGGTGCCACCGATTGAATTCGATCTCGAGCAAGCCTTGGAATTCATCGCTGACGATGAACTCGTCGAAATTACGCCTACAGCGATTCGAGTTCGCAAACGCTCTCTGAAAGAAGCAGACCGCCGTCGTGAGGGTCGACTGAAAATCGCGTAAACGTGATTGGCTTATTGCAACGGATCACTCAGGCTAAAGTCGAAGTGCGCGGCGAGACTGTGGGTGCGGTCGGTGCGGGCTTGCTCGTACTGGTTGGCATCCAACGCGGCGACACCGAACTGCAAGCCGATCGGCTGCTCGAACGGCTACTGAGTTTCCGCGTATTCGCTGATCATGAAGACAAGATGAATTTAGATGTTCGCCAGGCCGGCGGGGGATTGCTGCTAGTACCACAATTTACTTTGGCCGCCGATACGCGCAAGGGTACACGCCCAAGTTTCACAACAGCAGCTCCGCCAGACGAAAGTAAGGGACTATTTAATTACCTACTCGGCCGCGCGCGCGCGGCACAC
>JAQCEL010000264.1 GCA_027618655.1 Pseudomonadota bacterium
TAAGGGGGGCTTTGCCAATGGCGGATAAACGGGTTCATGCACATACTGCGACTGCAAACCACGCGATGACAGCAAAAATGCAGCCACTGCGCTGGTGCTCGGACTATCGCTATAAACGATGTAAGTTTTATCGCGGTCTAGCTCGCGGTGCTTCAGCCGCAGTAAACTCACCGGTATATTGATTGCGCCAGGCAGCGCACCGAGCGCGAAACGATCTTCATCGCGAGCATCGATCCAAACTGAGTCGGCGGCAACGAGCTGCTCGGCTCGATCGAAAGATACGCTGCGTAGCAGCGGATCTCGGATAAGGCGGTTGAAGTCTTCTCTGGTGAGTTTCATCAAGACACCATCAGAAGTCATGGTGACGATCGCATTGCGCTTGCCGTCAGCAATGAGCGCTTCTTCACCGAAGCCGCCTCCTGCAGTGATATCGGCCAAATGAACCGACAAGGAATTGCGCGCCGTCTTGCGGTTAACTTTGGCACTACCTTCCTTCATCAGATAGAAGTAATCAGCCTCATCGCCTTGCTCCAGAATCACTTGACCGGAAGAGACGTCGATTTCTTCGACCCGGGCCAGCACTCGTTGGATGGTATCGACCGGCAGGTTAGCGAACAGGCCGTCACGCAAGGTCACAACGATCCAATCGGATGGATCCGCCTCGGTGATATCAAGGACTTCATCGGGTTTCGGTGGCGGAGCAGTGTTCGCCAGATTGATCTGGCGTGCCAGCACCGCATGCCTGATCCGGAAAACTTTTGCGGGCTCTTCCACTGCAGCCGTTGCAGTCCGCTCTTTGCCCGCTTCATCGAGCGAGTAGGCGCTCGCCTCGCTATGCTCTGAAATATGGCGGGCCGCAGAACCGTTGACGAGTATGCCAACTTTCCCCTCGAGCAGGTAGTGTACGTACTCGTCCTCGGAGCCTTCTCGGAATATCCGGGATCCCCGCGGAAAGCTCAGAACGTCGCCTTGTCGAATGAGGTGATCCTGGTAGTGATACGGGAGCTGGTTGATCGGCGAGAGACGCCGTATGCGTGCTTCCAATGCAGGGTTTAATGGGTCCATGATGATAGTTGATGCCCCAGCGGTGTTTGCGAGACGTTTACGCTGGCGCCGAGCCTCCTTGATCGTTTGATTGATTTTCCCCTTCCTCGCGGAACCGCGTATACCATCGGTCATAGATTCCGCAGGTAGTGCGGATTTTGCGCGATTTGTCACAGAAATTTACGGACCTGGATCGCAAATAGGCAAATTCGCGTCGTTGTGTTGCGATTTAGCGTGGCGCTTAGAAACTTTAGCGTACCGAACTATTTAAATGTTTCGCGGCCAGATCGAAATATCGCTTGCTTGAACTATTCGTACATTTCACTACGCTGGGTTGGTAACTTGAACGCCACTTAGGTTCGAACATTATTCTTGCTCACACCCGTGTGGCGTGCGGCATTAAGTTCCGGTCACAGCACACCTGCGAATTCGCCATCAATACGTCAAATTTTTTGGGTCCGCATCTCCGTCGGCCAATCGACGCTATTGTGTTTCGATGAATATCGCTAGCTGCTTAGCCGCCAATTTGTGACCAAGCGCTGTCCAGTGCTCATCGTTTGCAAAGTAAAGGTCGTCGAGATTATTTCGATGGTGGGCAATGGCAGTAGGGGTAAGATCAACGACGGCAACATTTTCATTTTCAAGACCCATCGCCAGGCGGTTATTCACTGTTAGGCGATTCTCGTTTAGCGCCTCACCGTATCGAGAGACGACATTCGCCCACAGTTCGTCGTTGACCTGCTCGCGAGTCCCTTATGAATCGAAGTTAGAAGCCCATCGTCGTCACCGAATTGTAGGAATCCTGTATCGCAACGATCTGCACTTCATAGAATCTGCCTCTTAAATTGGGCGGGTAGTCGGGCGAGCGCTATAGTACAACGAGCGCGGCATAGATGCGCTCGGTCGAGATCACAAATTCGGGTGCACGATGCGGTAACTTAACAATCCCGAGCAAAAGTGTTCAATTCGAGCAACGACAACCAGTTATCCGGACGCGCTCGCGCCCCTGTGGGTGCTAACGTTCTTTGAATCATTTCTGAAATTCTCGTTAATCGATACTGTTGTTTCGATTAGCGGCGTCACGTCTCTCTCGCCAGACGAACGACGTTAGCGCGCGCACCACATAGCGCCCGGCATTCACTCAACAAATTGATTCCTTGTTCGGTTCACCAAAAACTTCGGACGTCGTTTGGACATGTGTCGCTACGCCTAATTGGTTAACTCGTGATCTATCGCTAATCTCCGAATGGGGCTACGCTGCGGGCTCATATTTTCATATCATCCCACCGTAGAAATTCGCAATTGTGAATTGTATTGATGAGACAGCGCGAGACCGTAATGATGAAATTAGGAACGACCAAAAACTCCACCGCACACGTATCCATTCAGGACTCCAATTTGGACGTCTCGGAACCGCTTTACGATTTAATAGTTAATGAAGTGCTTCCAGATTTGGGCATGGAGGCCGCGACATTTTGGACACACTTAGAGGACGTCATTTCCGAAATGACGCCCAAGAACAACATTTTGTTGCTGCGGCGTTATCAGCTTCAGGCTGAGATTAACACGTGGCATCAAGCGCGTTGCGATGCGCCGCATGACCATGCGCAATACAAGAAATTTCTAGAAGCTATCGGCTACGTCCTTCCAGAAGGTAATGATTTTTCCATTACGACAGAAAATGTTGATGAAGAAATTTCTACGATCGCAGGACCGCAGTTGGTTGTTCCGGTGAAGAATGCCAGATATGCATTGAACGCCACGAATGCTCGATGGGGGTCGCTGTATGACGCCTTATATGGAACTGATGGGATTTCGGAAACGGAAGGAGCTGAGAGAGGTAATTCTTACAATGAGGTGCGAGGCGAACGCGTAATCGCATATGGCCGAAAATTTCTGGACGATATCGCAACGCTCGTTTCAGGAACACATTCAGAGGCAATCGAATATTCCGTCGACCGCGGCCAATTAAAAGTTACTTTTGCGGACGGAACTTGCACTGGGCTAACGAACCCGGAAAAATTTTTGGGCTATAACGGAAGGGTCGATGCCCCGTCTGAAATACTGATTCGTAACCATAACCTTCACGTAATATTGCAAATAGATCCAAGCCATTCGATAGGCAAAGTCGATATCGCGAATATCAAAGACATTGTAATTGAGTCAGCGATTACGACGATACAAGACTGCGAAGATTCTGTTGCAGCTGCAGATGGCGAGGACAAAGCCGAGGTTTATCGTAACTGGTTAGGGTTGATGCGTGGCAATCTCACCGAGACCTTTGAAAAAGGTGGTAGGCCTGTTACACGAACGTTAAATCCTGATTTGCATTTCATTGATCCATCTGGGAAACCATTCTCAATCCATGGCCGTTCGATGTTGCTAGTTAGAAATGTTGGCCATCTGATGACAAATGAGGCGGTGCTTATCAATGGGCAAGAAGTTCCAGAAGGAATTTTGGATGCAGTCATCACGGCCACGATTGCGCTATATGATTTAAAGCGGCTGAATCAATTGCGAAATTCACGAACCGGTTCAATGTATATTGTGAAGCCGAAGATGCATGGGCCTGAGGAAGTTGCATTTGCATGCGAGCTGTTCGCAAAAGTCGAGGACGTCTTAAAACTTCCCCGTTTTACCCTGAAGATCGGCATTATGGATGAGGAACGGCGCACGACCGTCAATCTAAAGGAATGCATACGGGTAGCAAAAGATCGATTAATATTTATTAATACTGGGTTCCTCGACAGAACTGGTGATGAAATACACACGTCTATGGAGGCTGGCGTGATGGTGCGCAAGGCCGATATGAAGCAACAAAAATGGATGTCGGCATACGAAAATTGGAATGTCGACATCGGTCTAGCGTGCGGGTTGCAAGGGATCGCACAAATCGGTAAAGGCATGTGGGCAAAACCCGACCTAATGATGGAGATGCTAGATACTAAGATAGAGCATCTTGAAGCAGGTGCGAATACAGCATGGGTGCCATCCCCAACTGCGGCGACCTTACACGCGTTGCACTACCATAAAATGCTAGTTAGTGAGCGGCAAGACGCGCTCAAACATCGCAAGCGGGCGCGCCTCGACGACATATTGACCATTCCCTTACTCGCCGATGAGTTTCTTAGCGCTGAAGAGATTCAACAAGAACTGGATAACAACTGTCAGGGAATTCTCGGCTACGTTGTTAGGTGGATTGAATTTGGAGTTGGGTGTTCAAAAGTTCCTGACATTAACGATATCGGATTGATGGAAGACCGCGCGACCTTGCGAATTTCGAGCCAGCACATTGCGAACTGGTTACGGCACGATTATGTGCGGCGTACCCACGTTCTTGAAACGATAAAGCGAATGGCTGAAGTCGTCGATAGCCAAAACGCATCGGATCCACAATACAAACCCATGGCACCTAATTTCGATTCCTCCGTAGCCTTCCAAGCAGCATGTGAACTTATTTTTGGCGGTGTCCATCACCCCAGCGGATACACAGAACCCGTCCTACATCGCAGGCGTTTGGAAGTAAAGGCGCGTGGTTGAATTCCCCAGGGCAAAATCATACTTGAGCAATAATTAACCAAAGAGCAGCTCGGTTCGAAAAGCATCGACCCATCC
>JAQCEL010000265.1 GCA_027618655.1 Pseudomonadota bacterium
GTGCCAGCGGCGCTGCAGGGATTTGACGTCGACGAGTTGCTGGAAGGTGCTTCGGCGTGTGATGCACTAACGCGAAGTAGAGAAGTCCTGCAAAACCCTGCTGCGATGCTCGCGCTCATGTGGCACCACGCGACGGCCGGTAAGGGAGAAAAAGACATGGTCGTGTTGCCTTACAAAGATCGACTGCTGCTGTTGAGTCGCTACTTGCAGCAACTGGTGATGGAATCTCTAGGCAAGCGGCTGGATCTCACCGGCCAGCGGGTCGATCAAGGCATCACGGTGTACGGCAACAAGGGTTCGACGGACCAACACGCCTACGTTCAACAATTACGCGACGGCGTGAATAATTTTTTCGTCACGTTCGTACGCGTGCTCGAGGACGGCGGATCGCAGTTGGAGGTTGAACCTGGCGTAACCACGGGCGACTACCTTCACGGCTTGCTACTTGGAACGCGTGAAGCACTGTACGCCAATGATCGACAATCGATCACGATCACGATTCGGCGCGTTGACGCTCGAAGCATCGGTATTTTGATGGCGCTGTTTGAACGCGCGGTCGGGTTCTATGCTTCGCTCGTCGGTATCAACGCCTATCATCAGCCTGGAGTCGAGGCGGGCAAGAAGGCATCGTCTTCAATACTCGCGTTGCAAAACAAGCTTGTGGCCGTACTGTCTTCGCAGCCACGAACGGCGACCCAACTCGCTCTGGCAATCGGTTGCGAGGATGAGAGCGAGACGATTTACGCGCTACTCGAACACCTTGCCGCGAACGGCAGGGCTAATCAATCGAGCGGTGGCGGACCCAAAACGGCGACGTATTGTTCGACGAGTTAAGCGCAAGACGCGAACGATTTTGCCCCTACCCGCATTGGGAGTCGACCAATTTTTACGAAAATCGCCGACGTCAGTGAGCAGAAAACATTAAGAATTTAAGTGACTTCAAAATCGAGTGGCGGATGAGGAGAGCGCTATCGCGAAGTCATCAGCTAACTGTGTTATCTAGGGCCTGTTCATCTTTCGCAGCAGCAACTTGTGCGAAAGATCAACAGGCCCTAATCAATGGTCTGAACACGACGATGTTTAAACGTTGCAAACTTTGAGATTTCCGAGCTTTCAAACGGGACCCGCCGAGTCCGCCAGCGCGTACCGTCTAGCTTTGCAATATAAACCAGAGGCTGCGATTGCCATCTCCGAAATCTCGCCACTGCTGCGAACATTGTCTACAGTAGTCACGGAATTGACGACGCGTTAACCGTGCTCGGTTGATGCTCAGCAAGGTCCAGGTCTCCGCGCGATTCAGATAACTCTCCGGCATTCGAAATAGCGTATGATTCCTCGAAGCTTTAGATCTTCGTAAGTCACGAGTCACCGCCGAAGTCACCTCCGCGGCACAACCGTGTACGCGCAAGCCGGAGGATTTCCTTCGAGATCGTCGCGCGTAGCTGGCTCCGCTTCCTAGGCAATGAAGTTCTCGATGGCTATAGCAAGCGTATGGGGAATAAACGCGGTGTCGCGCCTCCCTTAGATTCGATTATCCCCTCGGGTAACGAATCGCGAACGGTTCATTGAACGGCGGGGATATCGACACGATTACCACTATCGAGCGGTGACCCGGTGCTGTTCGCAGACGCTTTGTAAGGGTACTTAAGGCAAAGTTGTTCGAGAGAAGGTGCAACGAATCGCTCGACCTTGCGATCTATTTATTACCCATTCAGTTTGGTCTGTCACAATGCGCCGGATTTTTGGCAATTTCGAAAATTTGTGCATGACTCAGGTGCCCCGGCTGGCGAGAAACGGTCCTGATCACCTATTTCGCGCTCGCTATTAGATGAGCCTTAACCCAAGTTGAGCAACTAAGCGGATATTTACTAGTCATGCCAAATACTATAGCGGTCCAGATCGGAATATTTGGGCTGATCATCACCTCAATCCTTATCGTAGAGCATTTAGTCTGTGCAACTTGCCCTCGAAAGAAAATAAAACACGTCTCGTTGAATTCGTTGTTCGTCCTGACAGTGCTACCAGTGCAGATTCCGATGTCGATTGCCTGCCTCTCAATCGCGACGTGGTCTGCAAGCACCGAATGGGGGCTCGTCTATTTATTGCCTAATCCGGGAAATCCTTGGATCAAATTCGTTTTGATGTTTGTCTTTCTGGATTTCCTTGATTATATGTACCACTTTACGATGCATCACGTGCCCGCGTTCTGGCGCTTTCATCTCGTCCACCACTCGGACCTCACCGTAGATGTTTCGACCACCGTCAGGGAGCATCCCGGAGAAACTTTTTGCCGTAACGTTTATCTCATCACTTGGGTGTTCATCTGCGGCGCGTCCCCGGAAATACTGGTCTTGCGACAAATGGCGCAGTCGGCCTTTAACCTGTTATCCCACGCTTCGTTTCGTTTTCCGACTTCCCTCGGGCATATCCTGGGTTGGGTATTTATTACGCCGAACCTTCATCACATTCATCACCATATTCGAAGACCATTTACTGATAATAATTTCGGCGACGTTTTCAGTATCTGGGACCGCCTATTTGGAACGTTGTCTGCACTACCTGGTATGACGCCTACCTTCGGCGTCGATACGCACAACGCCTACGTGGCGCATGCCGGATTCCCGCAGATACTAACAATGCCTTTTCGAAAGGACCTGGGACGCGGCGCGCAAACTCAATTCGCCGACTGTACAGATCAGAAACATGAATCGATGCCCACTGTTGGTCCGATTCGAGCGGCAGAAACGAACGATGTTCTGTCGGCCAATGAGCGGTCTAAGAGCAAGGTTCCGGACTCTGTTAAGTCAATCGTAGATGATGTTGCAATGTCAGAATCTGCGCTCTGCAGCGGACGCACGAGTGATTTGCGGCTGGTTGCAGCATTGAGTGTCGTTCTTCTTCTCATCGCGGCCGATTGCGGCGCGGATGGAATCGATGATGCTGAACTTGTCTCACTGGCACCTACCGAAACCGCTCAACAAATTGTTTGCAATGATGCTGTCGCGGATATTCCATTAGGCAGTGGGCAAGGATCGGCCGGAATTATGTACAACCTTGCAGAGCATCCGCAATCGCTCCGGGTCGTCGCCAAGGATCAATTACGTCACGCAGTTGATGTTTCGGCCCAAGCCCACACAGAACTCTGCGTGGCAAGTTGTTCGACAGATCGCGCGGACTCGATTGTATTCAAGGTGGCTCCCGTCAAGTACCGACCGGTGGAGGAGCAGGAGGCGCTGTGTGTGAAACTTGCGAAAGAAACTGCGACAAAGCCGTTAGATTATGGCTCGCGCGATTTTTCGTCCTTAGAACAGTTCGAAGCCTGGATGATGAAATTTATTCGAGGACAGGGCGTCGACGGTAATTTATTGTACGCGCAATGCGGGGGTGATTGCGATCCCAACTATACGTTCACGGTGACCCCGGAAAAGAGTGGATTCAACGTCGCAACCGAAGTTTATTGCGGGTTCACCCGTGATCGAGGTGGCCGCGATATTTTCAATATTTCGACAGCACTACGATCTGGATGCGCGCCCTAAACGTGGGCTAGCAATCGTTACTAAGCGGATTCAAAAATTGATTCATGCGCTTGTAGATTAGGTGCCGAGCTGACGTTCTAGCTTGTTAATCGGTCGCTGTCTGGCATGCCAATTGCCGTCCAAAAAGGTCCGGCTGGGGTTAATTTGACGATGCTTGGAATAGATTATCAGATGTGCGTTTTCGTCGTGTAACGGCGGGGATTTAGAATCCCCCTGCCGGCATCATCTCGACGGCGTTCATTCGAACTAGCTGTTGCCGAGACGCACCCGAATTAAATTCATCGAGCTCGACGAACAGAATCAGTCGCGCGCGAACCGCGCAATTCAGCATCACTTACCGAAGCACCTTTGACACGTGCGTCCCAAATCATGGCGCTCATTAAACAGTAATTACTAGAGCACGTGCGCGACTAAATTCGCGATCAAGCATCGAATGCCGCCGTAAGCTATGAAGATCATGTGGCTTCCGTTCGTAACTATGGCTGGTGTTTTGCACCGCAAGACATCGTTTCCCATCGTGGTATTGATATCTCGAAAGAATACCTCACGGTCCCGATGTTGAAGATATGAATCGGCCATGTCTCGTGCCGGGAAAGCTACGTATCCAGCAGGGTAATGATCACGCGAAAGCGGGTTACTTTGTTAACGGGCGGGTCGGTCGTCACATTGAGTTGTCGTACTAATAGTTCCTCGGTTGCGTCCGCCTACGCGTACGTAGCATAGGAATAAATATCCGGCCGACGTTGGACCGATTTGAAACGGCGTATCAAGCAGTCATTTAACGCTATCAATCCGGTTTTCTCACTTTTCAACACCAACCGGCCGCGACGTCCGTTAAATGCCCGAATGTTTTTTGGCAAGGTGATGACCGTCGTCTAAGCTGCCAGGGTCTGATCAGTAATTATTTAATCAGTTTTGGTGACACGCGTAAGTTGAATCGTGGTTTCCTGGTCGCGATAACGTAATTTTCCGCAAACGTATTGCGCCAGCGGCTCTGCGCCGCGGCTCGTGTTGACCGAACCCGCCGTGTGCGCTAGTAGTAGAGTTTAGTTCAACCTATGCGATCGGCGTAACTAGACTAAACCTTGTATGAAGCTAACCAATGA
>JAQCEL010000266.1 GCA_027618655.1 Pseudomonadota bacterium
GAGGCGCCGTCGCTGTTTATCAGTGAACAACCGGCGCCTTCCTCCGAGTTGCTCGAGGAGTACGCGGTTTTCTTCCTGTAGGTACTCGATGACATTTTGCTGCGATCGATTGATCCATCCGGCAGGGACTAAGATCAGAAACTGAAGCTGCGCGGCATTCCTGTTGCCAAGCTTACGTTACATCGGAGTGCCGGAGATGGGCTGGGGACAATGACAATAAAAATACTCAACATTCTGTATTTGATACGATTTTGGGTTCAGCTGAGTTTTGGCACACAACGGCCAAACCGCGCAGCGATTAATCGATTTACATATTCCATCTAGTCCTCGCGGTGAATGTGCGCGTCGCAGCTCGTGCGCTGGCCCTGGATTGTAAGTGGATCTGTCATCAGCGTGGAACGCGGGCACCACCATGGATTTCTTTCAGACTGAGGGTCGATTAAGGTTCAACTACCCGTTACACTAGGCGGTTAATAATTTAGCGAGATCCCATTATTTTCGCGTGCGAAAACGGGGTCTTAGGTGTTCTACTACAACTCGACGGAGACTTACCAATCATGGCCGTTACCCCAATCCTGATTCTAGCCCTCTCAATCTTTGGGCTCGGTGTCGGTTTCTTCTACTCGTCCAGCGTCAGGAAAATTCCTATCGACATGGGTGTAGACGACCCTGAAGTCAAAGCCCGCTTGGCAAAAATCCACGCGGCTATCGCCAGCGGCGCGATGGCGTTCTTGAAACAAGAATACAAATTCATGGCGATATTTATCGTCGTATTCGGCGCCATCATTGCTGTCCTCATCGACGATCATCACACCGATTACGTCAACGAAGGCATGTACACGGCACTCGCCTTCGTTTTTGGCGCAATTATCTCGATTGCTTCAGGCTATATCGGTATGAAGATTGCCACTGAAGGCAATGTTCGCACGACCGTCTCGGCCAACAAATCCTTATCAGAAGCGTTCAACGTTGCGTTGAAATCTGGCTCTGTGATGGGATTTGCATTGGTCAGCCTCGCCTCATTAGGTCTTTTACTTGTCTACCTTCTCTTAGTGACCATTATGCCGGCACAATTGCCGACGCATATTTTGATGGAAGTGATTGCTGGATTTGGTCTCGGCGGTTCTTCGATTGCGTTGTTTGCCAGAGTCGGCGGCGGCATTTTCACTAAGGCAGCCGACGTTGGTGCCGACTTGGTGGGTAAAGTCGAAGCCGGAATTCCAGAGGACGACCCGCGAAATCCGGCCGTTATCGCCGATAACGTTGGCGATAATGTCGGCGACGTTGCCGGCATGGGCGCGGATCTTTTCGGTTCATGTGCTGAAAGTACGTGCGCTGCCATGGTGATCAGCGCGGTGGCGTTCTCCGGCAATGTCGACGCACTCCTGTTCCCGATCTTAATTTCCGCAGTTGGTATCCCGGTGAGTTTAGTGACCTTATTGATGGTTAAGGTCACGACCGAAGAACAAGTGGGTCCGGCGTTGAAGCGCATGCTCATTATTTCGAGCGTATTGATGGCCGTAATCATGTACTTCATTACCTTGAAGATGGTTCCCGCAACGTTCGAGATTTCCGGGATCGCCTACACGAATCTCGGCGTCTATTACTGCTTTCTAACCGGATTAGTTGCCGGACTATTAGTCGGATTAATGACTGAGTACTACACCTCGCACGCTTATGCGCCGGTTAGAGAAGTGGCTAAATCTTGCGAGACAGGTGCAGCGACAAATATTATTTTCGGCCTCGCGCTAGGATACAAAAGCGCGGTTGGACCTTACCTCGCGATTGGTTTGTCGATTTATATCCCGTGGATGCTAGCGGGGATGTACGGTGTGGCCATTGCGTCGCTCGGCATGCTCGGCACCTTAGTGATCGCCCTTACGATCGACGCATATGGCCCGGTCGCAGATAACGCAGGTGGCATCGCAGAGATGGCTGGCATGGAAGAACATGTTCGGCACCGCACTGATATTTTGGATGCAGCTGGCAACACCACGGCAGCGATGGGTAAAGGCTTCGCAATCGGCGCGGCAATATTAACGTCCCTTGCACTATTCGCCGCCTTTCTTACACGCGCTGATCTGTTATTAAAAGAGCAAAATGGACCAGATTTCGATCTGCTCGGCTCGATTAATTTGCTCGATCCGATGGTTTTCACGGGCCTGTTTATCGGCGCGGTCTTACCGGCTTACTTCTCCGCGATGACGATGAAGTCGGTAGGCTCTGCGGCCTATGAAATGATCGAAGAAGTCAGACGGCAATTCCGCACGATCCCCGGCATTATGGAAGGTACGGGCGATCCGGATTACGATCTTTGCGTCGCGATTTCAACTAGAGCCGCGCTCAAAGAAATGATCGCCCCTGGCATATTAATCATGGGTACGCCGCTGATCGTCGGTTGGCTGTTTGGCATCCAAGCAGTCGCCGGTGTGCTTGCCGGTTCACTCGTGGCTGGCGGCGTTATCGCGATATCGTCTTCCAATAGTGGTGGTGCTTGGGATAACGCTAAGAAATATATTGAAGCCGGTAATCTGGGTGGTAAAGGCACGGATGTTCATGTCGCAGCCGTGGTCGGCGACACGGTCGGCGACCCGCTGAAAGATACTTCGGGGCCGTCGTTGAATATCTTAATCAAGTTATCCGCGATCCTGTCGCTCGTGTTTGTACCGTTTTTCGTGCAATACGGTGGGCTACTTGTCGGCTAAGCGATAGCGAAAATCGATTGAAAGGCCGGACTCCATACCCGGCCTTTTTTTTGCCCGAGAGGATTGTCGATTTCATTAGAATTAACTTAGCGCTTAGTCGACTAAGGTGGTTGTGCATGAGTTGAGCCGCGAGCGACGAGTGGCACAATCCGCACAGGGAAAGTATAGGATAGCGGGCAATGGCCAATTCAGAACATAACCCCATTGACGCAACGACGGACGTTGTACACCTCAGCTGCATGGAGATTTGGGGTGGCAACCGCAATATTCAGGAATCGTTTCCACTTCCAGGTATCGATGCGTGGTTGCGGGCGCGGGCCTACTCCGGAACTAGCGGGGGCGATATTCATTATTTATCGACTTGTGCTCACGCAGAAGTATTGCGCTTTGCGATCGCCGACGTGGCAGGGCATGGTGCGGAAGTTGCGGACGTCGCGTCCAGATTCAAACGTCTCATCGTCAAGCACATCAACAAACTCGATCAGAGTCGGCTCGCTAAAGCGCTGAACGCAGAGTTTCATCACGATAATGCGGGTGGACGCTTTGTCACAACCTTGCTCACTAGCTACTATCGACCCACGGGACACTTAGTAATTTGCAACGCCGGGCATCCGCGACCAATGCTCTATCGCGCCGCGACCCAAACCTGGACGTTGATCGACCATGACATAGAAACGAAAGTAGATGACTTGATGAACCTACCGCTTGGCGTCATCGAGCCGACCGACTATTACCAATTTGCAATTCGCCTTTATCCCGGAGACTACGTCGCCCTCTATTCTGATGGCTTCAGTGACGTTCGCCGTGACGGCTTCCGGTTGGGTGAACAAGGTCTGCTTGATGTGGTTCGGGCACTGACTTTCGACTCCGCTTCGGAACTCGGTGAGAAAATTTGTGCAAGCCTCGGCATGCACGATGAGTCAAACGTACCCATCGACGACGAAACCTTGATCGTGCTCGCGCCTAAAGCGCATATGCCACCGCGTTTCCCGTTGAAAACCCGCCTCAAGGCCATGGCTAAAGTACTCGGCGTGATCCGTATCCAGTAACCGTGCCTTAGCTGTGCTTCGCTTGCTGCCACGCGGCAATATTGGTCCGCGCGTCACCAGGATTAAATGCCTCAGGATCGATCACGTCGGGTTTTGCGCACAATTCAATGACATAACCATTCGGATCGCGGAAATAGATCGAACGCACAAATCCGTGATCCGCGATACCGCGCGATTCGATGCCGAGCGATTGGCCTTTTTCCAGCATTGGAGTGAGTTCGGATTCAGGGATCGTGAGCGCGATATGCAGATCGAAGTCGTTCTGATCCTTGAAATCGAACGGCTCGTCAGGGGCGTCAAAAAATGCCAGGCACGAGCCATCATTCATTTGGTAAAACGTGTGTAAAACGTTTGCTTGTCGACCCGTTTTAGTCTCGCCAATTTTCAGCGCTTCGATGAGTGGAAGACCAAGAAAATCTTCGTAAAACTTGCGAGTTTCTTCTGTATCGCGGCATCGGTAGGCGTTGTGGTGTAAGCCTTTTATCATTGTCATGGTGTTGCTCCTCTGAGAATTCGCCGGGTAGCGTCCAGCTAAAGGTCAACGCACTCAGCTTTATTGACCGAGACAGGCATGCTGCGCCGATCACCAAGTTTTGCCATAGTATGATGAGCTGTCCAGTAGACACAATCATTCCAGGGGTTGGTTATGAATTCATCGATATGCTCTTTACTCAAAATCGATTTCCCACTCGTTGCTTTCAGCCATTGCCGGGACGTCGTGGTTGAAGTATCGAAGGCGGGTGGCATGGGCGTTTTGGGCGCGGTCGGCATGTCCCCGGAAGAACTCGA
>JAQCEL010000267.1 GCA_027618655.1 Pseudomonadota bacterium
GCAACGGTGAACTCGTCATCGAAAATAGCGGGCGCATTGAACGCACAACTGTGTATAGCGAGCAAGCCGTGACCGAGGCGCTGGCGAGATTGGCGCGAGCGAGCGAGCGGTGGATAGTATTTGTCAAAGGTCACGGCGAACGGAGTCCGACCCGCGGTGCAAACTACGACTTATCGGACTGGGTTGAGGCGCTCGAAAAACGCGGCTTTAACATACAAGAAATAAACCTCGCGGAATTAGATGTCGTACCCGATAACACGACAGTGCTAGTGATCGCTAGCCCGCAAGTGGAATATCAAGCACGCGAATCTAACACCGTACTCAAGTATCTGGCACGCGGCGGAAATTTATTATGGTTTGCGGAACCGGATTCACCGCCCGGATTGATCGATCTGGAACACAAGGTCGGGTTCGAACGCATTCCCGGAACCATCATCGACCCGCTCACCGCTGCCAACGGTATCGATAACCCGGCGTTTATTTTGCTGAATAATTATGCCGCGCATGCTGCGACGGATGGCTTTAACTACACCTCGGTGTTCTTCTATGCGACCGGATTGCATGAACGCGTTCCCGACGGTTGGCAGGCTTCGCGTCTGATCCTAAGTGGTGATAAAGCGTGGAGCGAAACGCAGGAGCTGAGCGGAAATGTGGGTTACGAAACGGCGAACGATTACTTGGGGCCACTGCCTGTCTCGCTCGCGCTGTCCAGAACGCGCGGCGGACACGAACAGAGGGTCATTGTGGTCGGCGACGGAGATTTCTTAGCAAACGCCTATCTGCACAATAGTGGCAACCAAGATCTTGGCGTGCGATTGGTTGAGTGGCTATCTCAAGACGACCTGATGGTAGGCGTTGCGAGCCGTACCGCTATCGATAATCGATTAGATCTTAAGGATTGGCACACGGTGATCGGTTTTGGCTTTTTGATCGTCCTACCGATCGCTTTCGCTATGAATGGTCTACTAATTTGGTGGCGACGCCGCCGTGCCTGAACTACCTGAAGTCGAGACCACTAGACGCGGCGTTGCGCAGATCCTCGTCGGGCGAACAATTTCTGGCGTTAAGGTCGGAAATCCGCGTCTTCGCCAACCCGTCATGCTTGATTTAGCTAACACCCTAAGCGGCTTAGTCCTACAGGCCGTTGAAAGACGTTCTAAGTATTTGTTGTTCCGCTTCCACACCGGCACCTTGATCGTGCATTTAGGGATGTCCGGAAGTTTGAGAATCGTGACGCCCGACACAGCGTTACGGAAACACGATCACGTCGAAATATTCTTTGACGCGCTACATAGTCTACGCTTTCATGACCCCCGGCGGTTTGGGTTGATGGTATGGACCGAAAAACCGCCAGCGGAACATCCCTTAATCCAGCATCTCGGTCCTGAGCCTTGGGATCCGAGTTTCAGCACAGATTACCTATTTGAGCGGGCCCGGGGTCGCAAAATTGCCGTGAAAAGCTTCATTATGGACGGCCGTATTGTGGTTGGTGTGGGGAATATTTATGCAAGTGAGTCCTTACATCGAGCGCGTGTGCACCCGAATCGAGCGGCTGGGAGAATTAGTCGCGATCGGTACGCAACGATTATCGACGCCGTCCAGCAAGTACTTGGCGAAGCGCTGGATGTCGGCGGAACGACATTGCGTGACTTCCTAAAGAGTGATGGCGAACCGGGCTACTTCGCGCTGCAGCTAAAAGTCTACGGCCGGGCTGGCCAACCCTGTTCGTGCGGCAAAGCGCTGATCCGTCAACAAGTCATTGGGCAACGCTCGAGCTTTTATTGTCCAAAATGTCAACGGTAACGGGTTCGGATATTTGTGTTGAACCAACTGCAAAAACCGCCGCCGCACCTTCACCGCGAGGGTCGCTCGCAGCATCAACCTCCTGCGTTTCCCTATCCCATAGTATCGCGTGCATATTGCCATAGTTGCGGGTTTGTTCTTTGAGCTTATGGCCGCGGCTTTCGAGGTCACGCTGCGCTTCGTCGGATAGACCGCCAACCTCGAACTGAACTTCGTCAGGTAAGTATTGGTGGTGATAACGTTTTGCCGATACCCAGGCATCCGGTTTCTTTCCGTCGATGAATTCGAGGATCCCAACTAACACCATACTGATGATGCGGCTGCCGCCAGGCGTACCGAGGACCCCGACTTTGTCGGCAGTCTCCAAGAATGTCGGTGTCATGCTCGACAGCGGGCGCTTACCAGGAGCAATCGCATTGGCGGCGACGCCGACTAGCCCATAGACATTAGGTGCGAACGGCCGTGCCGAAAAGTCGTCCATTTCATTATTGAGAAGCACACCAGTGTTTGGCGGCACGAAAGCCGCACCGAACGGATAATTCACGCTTAAGGTAGCCGCGACTCGGTTACCTTCCGTATCAAGTACATTGTAGTGCGTTGTATCTTGCCCCTTCGGCGGTTCTAGGGGTCGCAATTGCTCGCTTGGTGTGGCTTTCTCGATTGACAAGTCGGCAGCCAAGTCTTTGCCATACGCCTCGCTCACTAGTTTTGCGACTGGGACGTCAACAAAATCCGGGTCGCCAAGGTATTCGGCACGATCGCGATAGGCGCGCCGCATCGCTTCGATCACGACGTGTCGTTTGGTATTCTCATCCATATCTTCTAACTTGAATTGTGACAGGATGTGGAAGATTTCGGCGAGGGCTACGCCGCCAGAAGAAGGGGGTGGTGCCGAGACAATTCGCACGCCATGGTAATTGACCACAATCGGATCACGCTCTACGACCGTGAAATCCGCTAAGTCTTGCATCGTCCAGATCCCACCTGCATCACGAACCCCCTGGACCATTAGTTCGGCGACTTCCCCGGCGTAGAAACCTGCAGCACCGTGTTCGGCGAGCTTGCGTAAAGTATTTGCGAGATCGGTTTGGACAATAGTGTCGCCGACCTCTGCACTGCCGTCAGGGCCTAAAAATATAGCTGCGCTCGCCGGGAAATTTTCAAAAGTAGATTTCCGATAGCCAGCCATCATCGCGTAGCGAGGCCCAACAACGAAACCCTTGCTTGCGAGCTCGATCGCGGGCGCTAAACTTTGACTTAAAGGTAGTCGCCCATAATTGTCAGCCAAGTGGACTAAGCCTGCAGCCAGACCCGGGATTGCCGCGGCTAGGGGTCCATTTAGCGCACGGGCAGGGACAAATTCGCCCTTGTCGTCTAGATACATATCGTGGGTTGATGCAGACGGCGCTTTCTCACGCGCATCAACCATTGTTTCCTTGCGATCGGCGGCGCGATGGAGCAAAAAGAATCCGCCACCTCCCATGCCAGAACTGTAGGGTTCAACAACGGCCAATGCAGCAGCGACGGCGATTGCCGCATCAAACGCGTTGCCGCCTGCCATTAAGATAGAGCGACCTGCAGCCGTCGCTGCTGGATGCGCAGACGCAATCGCCGCGCTACTTGGAGTAGGACCCTGCAGGGCACGCGCTTGCGCGCCGATCCAGGAGAGCAAACATAATCCGATGACCACGACCATGGTCGCGCGCAGCTGCTTCATAAATTAATTCATCCTTCCTGACTCTGCAGGTAAGTATATTTTTCTAGCAGTTGTTCTGCTGTTTCGATTCGGTTCGGATCCGGCGGAATGCAATTGACGGGGCACACCTCGACGCACTGGGGAACCTGGAAATGGCCAACGCATTCGGTACATTTGTCAGGGTTTATTTCGTAGCACACCGCACCTTCAAAAATGGCTTGATTTGGGCACTCCGGTTCGCAAACATCGCAGTTGATGCATTGATCCGTAATCACGAGCGCCATTATCTTTGTGCTTCGTTAAGATGATTTTTTCTTCGAGGCGAAACGTGCAAGAAGCGCTTCGCAAACGACCGGATGAACAAACTCCGAAACGTCGCCGCCGAGCGCTGATATTTCGCGGATCAACGATGAAGAAATGAACAGGAATTGTTCTGAGGGCGTTAGAAAAACCGTATCGATATCAGCATTCAGGCGCCGATTCATGCCGGCCAGCTGGAATTCAAAGTCAAAGTCGGAGACGGCGCGAAGCCCGCGCAGAACCGCCGAAGCCTTACGTTCTTCGGCGAACTCGACCAACAGACCGCCGAATCGCGTGACTTCAACATTTTCATACTTCGATAATACGATGGTCGCGAGTTTGACCCGTTCATCGGTCGAAAACGCGGTGGATTTCGACGTGCTGCCAGCAATCGCGACGACGACTCGATCGAACATGCGCGCTGCGCGAGCCACGATATCGGCGTGACCGTTGGTTATCGGGTCAAATGTGCCCGGATAAATAACTGTTTTCGTCAAAACTTTGCTCCGTTAATTAGTCGGTTCTGCACAAAGCAGATATTAGCTTGCTCAAATCGGATCGAGGGGCGCCGTTAATAGCGCGAACTCGATCTGACGCGTCTTGCCTTGTCTTCGAACGATCCAGCCATTCGACTCAAGATGCAATATAGGGAGTTTCTCCGTCTCAAGATATACCCAAGCATTTTGTTTCAGCCAACCGCGGCGGAGCTCATCGAG
>JAQCEL010000037.1 GCA_027618655.1 Pseudomonadota bacterium
ATAGAGTGCGATCCGCGATTCGCATTCGACTAGCACCGACCCGCTGCTATCCCGACTGATCCGTCTTATAGGTGCTCGGCGAACCATTCGAGCGCTGCACCTGCAGATTTTTTAACCCACTCAGGTTGGTAAATTTCATAATGCTGAATAGGGTAGCTGGCCCAGCGCTTCGGCTCGCGCGCACGATCGAACATGTCCCGATACGCATTCGCTTTGCAAAGGTCGTCCTTCTCGGCTGCAATTAACATCAAGGCCCGTGGGGCGATCGTGTCCACAACATCGATGGGTCGATAATCGAGGGTCGCTTCGGCGGATTCCCACGAGATCTCGCAGTACATATCGGGAAATGCCTTTAAGGCCTCGTCCATGAACGTCGTCGTCTGCGGGCTATTGAGCAACGTCGCAACGGGGACCGTTTTACCTTTTCCGGTCATCACCCGCTCGCGGCGGTCTTGTTTAAGTAGCGCTTCAAATGCTTCTAGTTCCTTTGGCGAGAAGTTTTCAGTTAACAATCTGCGCCCATCTCCGTAGCCGACCTGTCCGACCGTACACTTCACGCGCTCGTCACCTGCAGCAGCAGCAACGACGTGTGCGCCGCCATTTGATGTTCCCCAGATCCCGATCCGTTCCGGATCGATTTCCGGCTGCGCTTCAAGCCAGGTTACCGCGTTGCGTATGTCTTGCAGCTGTTCGCTCGCAATGATGCGCCACTTCGGTCCTTCGCTGCCGCCGAATCCGCGATAATCGAATGACAGCACGGGATATCCGGCAGCAACAAAGTACTCTGCATAATCCGGTAAGATCACGGTCCGAACCCCGCTATAACCGTGGCACAGCACGATACCAGCCCGGCGCTCGCCGGGTGCTAAATCATCTGGTAGAAAGTAGTCTGCCTCGAGTTTCATTCCTTCGCTGTAAAAGTGAACAATTCGTGTTTGCATAATTACCCCCGTAATGAGTTTGTGGAGATGGACGTAACTCGATTATCGGTAAATTCGTATCTCGAATAATTCCGGTCGGTTGTCCGTCTCAACGATCGTTGGCCTCGATTAGCCACGAGGCGATAGATTCGCATGCGTCATTTATATACTGAACTCGCAGGCCGCGCATAGCGCTGTGTAGGAGTGGGCTTCGAAATATTGGGCGGCTAGCTCGAACGATAATTAGCTGCCGACGAATCAATCTTTCCGACGCATTTCCAACAAGGCCTTGACCTCGGCCATGTCTGCTTCAAGCGCGCTGATTCTTTCGGCTAAGGATGCGACGTTTATTCGTTCCGTTGAACTTGTCGTCGACCCCCGCGCACTGTCGGCTGCTTCTGCGTACACGGCTGGATCAATTGGGCCAGATAACAAATGCATGTACTGCGCGTCCTTGCGTCCAGGGGCGCGAGGTAACTTCACGAGCAAAGCACCATTATCGCGCTCCATTAATGTATCCAGCGTGCGGCTAACTTCATTGTTGTCGGAAAACGTGTGTAGGCGTCCACTGTGGGCACGAAACTCTCCTGGAGTTTGCGCGCCACGCAGCAACGCGAGACACATAATCGCGTACTGATCGGGTTCGAATTTGAAATCGCTGTAGGTCGTATTACAAAAGCGCTGTATATATTTTTCCACGCCATTGCGCGGGTTCTCTTCGATGCGCACGAGATGCCTGGTGGCTAGATCGCGCGCCGCATGTTGTACGACGCCGGGATCTAAGGACAGTACCGGATCGCGCGCCGATTTTTGGTTACATGCGTTGAGCAGGGCGTTTAAGGTCAACGGATACTGGTCCGGCGTGACGACGGACTTTTCCATTAGGCAGCCGATGATCCTCGCCTCGATTGGGTTAAGCATTGGTAGCACAGAATTTAACTCACTTTAGATTAGTCGCCGTGACTGATGGACGGAGGTGCCAGAAGCACGGCAGAGTCGTCGGGTTCGCGATAGTACGCTGGATCGTTAACAGCGGCGAGCGAGTCGTGCAATAATCACAACCCGCTCATTTATCAATATGAACGCAAAAGATCACCGATGCATTTAAGTTTGTGCCACTCGCTACAATTTAATGTTGCAACGCACACAATCGCGGTGAACCGTGATGAGTCCGTAATTGCGCAAGGTGATCGAGACGCGGTTCACTAGTGGAGAACTTGGCCATGGCGTTCATCGCGGGGTTAGCTCAAGAAAATATTGTTCATTGAAGGTGATACTTCTTAAGCGGAATTATGTCGAAGTTTCGAACGTAGCAGTTAGAACCATATTACGAACGTTGACCAACGAAACAGGAGATCAGAACCATGGGTAAATTAAATGGCGTACATCACATCGCATTAATGACGTCGGACGTTAAACCACAGATTGAATTTTTCTCAGATGTCTTAGGCATGGAACTCAAAGCCCTATATTGGATGCATGGCGTCGAAGGATATTTCCATGCATTTATGCAATTGAACGAGACGTGCTCGGTCGCCTTCGTACAATCGCCCCAAGTGAAAGACATCCCCGTCGAGCTCGGCATCAGCCATGCTGGTAGTCCAACAAACCCTTGTTCGCCAGGGACGATGCAGCATCTAGCATTCAATTGCGAAAACGACGAAGAGTTGTACAACATGCGCGATCGAATTCGCGCCAAAGGCGTGCGTGTCTTAGGGCCGCTCGATCACGGGTTTTGTAAATCCATTTACTTTGGTGGACCAGAGAATCTTGTGCTAGAAGTTTCGACCTCGAGCGGCGTCGGCATTAATGAGAATGCGTGGATAGATCCCGAGGTTGTTGCGCTTAATGGTATTAGTCCGGAAGAACTCGAGCGTTATAAATACCCGAAGGGATTTGATCGAGCGGGCGAGCCAGTAGCGCAACCTGCTGCAGGCATCGGCCGACCCGAGTATACGAATATGGATCCGAAATTCGCCGCCGCCTTTGATTTGCCCGACGAAGTGGTGACTGCCGAATTGAGCGAAACGACGCCGCCTGTGAAAGCCGCATAAGCATCCCGCAAACCGACGAAACCTGTCTATGCGCGGTGCAGCTCTGTGCATGAGGTGCGCGTTCGTGGCAATTGGAGAGACTAGATGAGTGACGACCCTGGCATTTTTGAAATGATGCATAGCATGCGAACCATGCGGATGCTTAAAAAGGATCCTGTGCCTCAAGAAATGATCCACAAGATCCTCGATGCGGGGATCCGCGCACCCAGTGGCCAGAACACGCAACGGTGGGGCTTCCTGGTGGTAACCGATGAGGAAGGTAAGCGCTTTTTCGGTGAGCGCTACGACTACTGGATGCGTAACCGGTTTGGTGATGCACTGAAAGACGTCGACTACGGAACCGCGTATGGACGCACAATCCGCGCCGCGATGCATCTCTCAGAGAACATGCATGAGGCACCCGTATTGCTATTTTGTTGCGGCAAACGTGATTGGCCGTTTGCCGTGCCACCCGATAAACGGGTCGGTAGGGCACCGGCATCACATGGTTCCATTTACCCGTGCGTACAGAATATTTTGCTGGCTTGCCGGGCATTGGGGTTGGGTGCGAGCTTAACCACGATGCATCAAATGTTCGAACCAGAAATGCATGAGTTCTACAAAATACCAGAAGACTATGGCGTGGTCGCGGTTATCCCCATCGGGTTTCCTAAAGGTAAGTTTGGGCCTGTCTCACGTGAACCCGTCGAGACGAAAACTCACTACGGGCGGTGGGGCAATCAGGTGCCGGAGCAGGGATAGAGCTAAGGCGCCGACACCGCACGTTATTCCGTTAGGCTGTGTTTCAGTATGAAGGAACCACGACCACCCGGAGCTTATTGCGGTATGACAACTTACCAGCGGGACTATACGAACGATTACGATCTCGATGATCCCGAGCTCAGCGATAACTGGGACGCCATCGTCGCGGATCTGCATGCACGTTGCCCGATCGCACGCAGCGAGACCGGCGAGGGTTACTGGGTATTGAACGGTCACGACGATGTTTCGCGCTGCGCAAAGGACTGGCGCACGTTCACGTCACGCGACGGCTTCATCGTGAACCGGCCACCGGGAATGCCATACTTCGCGCCCGCAGAAATTGATCCGCCGTTGCAACGCGGCTTGCGGCGAGTGCTGGAGCCGTTTCTTCGTCAACAAACGGTCGCCGATCTCGAACCGATTGTTAGGCAACACGCGAATGCGTTAATCGATCGGTTTATCGACAATGGCCGGGTCGAGGCTGTGAGCGCGTTCGCAAACCCCACGGACAATCTCTACTCGATTTCATCGGTGATTCGCAAGGCGTGCCTGCCGTGTTTCGAGAACAAGCGCAGATGCATGGCGATGGTTGGCGGATACCAGCCGGGGTCCCGTTTGACGCGGGCGGATTCGGTGTCACTGATCCTGTTGATGCAGCCTGGGTGAACCGGCGGATGAGTGTCCATCCGCTCGCGGCCTTCGAGGACAAGCTCGAACTAAGCGGTGCCTGGGAGACTATTAAACTACGCCGGTATATTCGTTGTGAAAAATTTGAAATCGCACACGTCGAACCACTCATTAGACGTCTTGAAGCAGATCCGAAATGGCAGACCGAGCGATGGGATTGCGGTCACAGTCCGCACGTCACCGAGTCGGCGCGCGTTATCGAGGCACTGCAGGCAATAGCGACTGGCATTCACGCATGACCGAAGTCGGGGCGATGTCGCAGAAGTAGTGTAAAGCCTCGCGTGTCGGTTGCAAATTGCTTGCAACTCACCATGGGTCGTGCGCACGCATTCCGCTTGTTCGCTATCTGCGGCAGGACCTTGCCGCTACTCGGTGATGTCGGCCCCTTCGTGAACACGTGATCTTTGAGTTGCAGCGGGCTTATTCGTCACGGTGCATTCTCACCATGCCAGTTATGCGGAAAACACCAGTCATGATGCCCAATTATTGTGCGTTAACGACGCAGATGCTCCGCCACGGTGCGAAATCAATCCAATCCGCTACCCAAATTAGGTAGAAACGCACACCATGCGCCGGTTTGACAGTGGCACGTATTGTGCTTGAGAAAATGCAAGCGATGCACGCACTACGATAGTCGTGGTGCGGTTGTCAGTAGTTTGTCAACGAAGGAGATTAGTAATGAACATTCTGAAAGGTACGCACGGTTTTACGGGACTAATCATGGCGTGCGCGATTTTAAACTCGGCTTCAGCGCAAGCCGAGGCCGAAGGTCTGTACGAAGCGATCAGTAATACTAAATTTAATGACGCTTCGATCCTGAAAGCGAACGGTATTGAATTTGGTGGCTGGTTAGAAGTCGGGGCGTCTGGAAACCCCGATGATCCGAATGACGAAACTAACGGTCCCGTTACGTTTAACAATGACGCGAACGAAATAGAGATGAACGAGTTTTATGGGTTTGTCGAGAGAGCCGCACCAACGGACGGTGGCTGGAGTTTAGGATTCCGAGCCGATTTCCTATACGGCACGGATGCGCGTTTTTCACCCACCGCGAACCTCGACGATAAGCTAATCAGCGCTGACGATTACAAGCTGGTTTTGCCACAAACCTATGCGGAGATTTATATACCGGTTGGTAACGGCCTCACCACGAAAGTCGGCCACTTCTACACTATTATTGGATACGAAGTCGTTACAGCGCCGGACAATTTCTTCTTCTCGCACGCCTACACAATGCAATATGCGGAACCCTTCACCCATACCGGAATTCTGATGTCGTACGCATTAGACGACAACTGGAGCTTAACGGGTGGCGTGGTCTCAGGATGGGATTCGTTTTTTCAGGAACCGGCTAATTTTCTCGGCGGTGTGAGTTATTCAAGTGACGACGGGCGAACGTCAGTCGCCGTGTCACTCGTTACAGGTGATGTCGATGATTCCGACAAACACAATCGGACAATGTATAGCCTTGTGGTTTCGCACGATCTTTCAGAACAACTGCACTATGTTTTCCAGCACGACTTTGGTACGGAAGACGAATCGCTGAGCACGCCACAAAACGCGAAGTGGTACGGTATTAACCAATATCTTACTTACGACGTGAGTGAAGTATTGGGCGCGGGCTTACGCCTAGAATGGTTCCGAGACGAAGGCGGCACTCGAGTGACCGGGATTAACGATCACTTTTTCGCTATTACCACAGGCATTAACTATGCGCTCACACCCTGGCTGAAGATCCGCCCCGAAATCCGCTACGATTGGACGACGAAAAACAGCAACCCATTTGACGATGGCACGCAAGATGATCAATTTCTCGTCTCCGCGGATCTTATTGTCATGTTTTAAAGCCTGCGTTGCGCAACGACAAAATGCTACCGATAGTGGTAGCATTTTATTGTTGATCTAAGATGACACGCTGTTCAGATCCAGTCCTCCGGTCGATTCGACGAGGAGACAACTCAATAACGAAATGATGGAAATTTAATCGGGCGACGCGCCAAGTACGTATAACAGCCGCGCTCCGAGACCGGAGCTGACCTAACGACTCGCTGAATGTCGCAAGCTATCTCGACTGCACCCTCGATGCTCTGCCGTGGAAGCGCCTAAAGGAATTTCAGCAACGGCCTGCCACGATTTGTACATTCTTTCATACAGTTCTAAGGTGGCGGCTGTCGCCCGTGGGGTACCGAAACTTTGGCCGGAGGCACGCCGGGGATCGATGTTGTTTTTTAAAAAAACCTGCCCGGTGCTTCTCTGAATTCGTCTACGTGGCTGAGACTTCGGAATTAATCAGGAGAAATTATGTTACGCCGGATACCAAACTGCTGTGCTTTGCGCGTTCTTCCCCGATTTCGAACGGAAGTTGACCAACGCGCTTCGCTGATCGATTCCAGTCTCGGAATTGCCGCCAGCATCTTGCTGTGCGCGATGTTGCTCACGTCACAAAAAGCTGCGGCCGACGTGTCTGAAGACTGGCACACCTGGGGCGCCATCGTCAGCAACGGACCGCTCGGTGGCGACGATTCACGCTACCGCTTCTGGCTCGAAGGTCAGGGCCGTTTCGACGACGACACCTCGCGTCTCAACCAAGGGCTGCTGCGCGGTGCGCTCGGTTACAGCGTTCTACCTCGTACTGAGCTCTGGGCAGGCTACGCTTTCGTCACAACGAATCGCGTGGGCAGCTCAGATGACATCGTGGAACATCGTTACTGGCAACAGTTGACCTGGCGGGCCGCCGCGCCGTGGGTTGGATTCTCACTATCGTCGCGCACCCGTGTTGAGCAGCGGACCGTTGAACGTGCGCAGGATACCGGCTGGCGATTCCGCGAGTTTGTCAAATTGACGCGTCCGCTCGTGATTGATAACTCGTTGTATTTAGCTGCCTGGGGCGAGGTGTTCCTCAACGTTAATTCTACGGATTGGGGCGCCGACGATGGCTTCGATCAGAGTCGGGCTTTTATTGGGCTAGGTGCGCGAATCGCGCCTCACCTCAGGACCGAAATCGGTTACATGAACCAATACATCTCACGTGATCGTCGTCCAGATGCGAGTAATCATGTGCTCTCGCTGACCGTGTTCCTTGATTTTTAAGCGATCACGGTCGCGGCCTATCGCGATTCGACGGATCGGACCGAGAGCTCAGGATCTGTCCGCGGCGCAGATCCGACGACACCTGCGGTAAGCGTAACGAACAGCCGTTGCATTAAGTCCGTGTCTACGAAGTACTTTGCAAAATGCGTACGACCATCACATGCAGTTTTGATGATTCTCTAGTTCGAGCCCATCCATTCGAGTTTGCTAAGAGTGTGTGACCAAGCTCTACGAATCGTGCCGGTGTTCAACACGACAACGAAGGTCATCTAAAATGGATCGGGTTCTTGGATATTTTCTCTCTAGCTTCATTCTGCGATGATTTCCCGGTCGAGGATTTCAAACACCTAACGACACTAAAACGTCACCCGTCTAAGGTTTGTCTACGATACTGGCAACCGCCGCACGCAAGGAATCAATACGATTCTCATAGTTGTTGTCGTCCAGCAGACTATTGTCGACATCAAGTCCACGCAGCGTTGCGCGGATGTCGTCCCGCATCCCGGTGACGTAAAGCGCCGTATTTGATAGCCGGGCGTCAGACGCAATGGTGTCGACAGCCCGCGCAGCGGAAACGTCTACAAACGTGAGTCGCGAAAAGTCCAAAATCATTGCGTGCGCCTCTTTTGGCACCAACCCACGAACGTGATGACCCAGATCAGCAGCCGCACCAAAGCTCAAGGGGCCACTAAATTCGAATAACACGACTCGGTCCCCCAACTTATCGATCAACGTGCGCTCTTCTGGTGTAACCGCCCGTGGATTGCGAGCCCCCAAAGCTAAAAGTTGATCGTCGGCCAGCATCTTAACGAAAGCCAGGGCGGCGAGGACTACGCCGACTAGCACAGCCGTGATTAAATCGACAAATACGGTCAAGCCGAGTACTAACATCATTAGTGCGAGGTCCCATCGCGGGCCCTTGTGCGCATGCTTGAGATAAGAGAAATCGATTATGTCGTAACCGACTTTGACAAGAATTCCGGCGAGCACAGCATGTGGAATCCGCTCAGCAAGCGGCGCAAGACTCATCACAACTGCAACAAGTAATAGCGCATGGACCATGCCGGAAATCTTCGTCTTGCCACCCGTTCGTATATTAACAACGGTCCGCATCGTGGCGCCCGCGCCAGGGATCGCACCGAAGAAACCAGCAACGGCATTACCGATGCCTTGGCCGATCAGTTCGCGATTCGAATCGTGCCTTGTTCGCGTCATATTGTCCGCAACGAGCGACGTCAAGAGACTATCTATAGCGCCCAGTACGGCGAGTATGAGAGCCGCTTCAACGATGATCGTGAGGGTGTCCTGAGTGATCGAAGGCATCATAAATGCTGGGAAGCCCGTTGGAATATCCCCCAGTATTGGAACGCCTGCTAGTACGAGACTTAGCAACGTCCCGATGACCAATGCTGCCAGTGGTCCTGGGACGAATTTGCTCCAGTTTGTTGGCCATTTAAAAATCAAAACTAAGGTTGTCACGCCGAGCGTAAGCGCGGCGAAATTCGGATCCATTATTGCGTCGGGAACCGCCTGCAGCGCAGGAATAGTGCCGCGTTCCTCTGGCTCGTGACCGAATATCCGCGCGAGTTGCAGTGCGATTATGATGCACCCGATCCCGCTCATAAAACCCGATATGACGGGATACGGGACGAGTCTGATGTACTGCCCAAGTTTCATCACTCCGAACGCAATTTGCAATAAACCAGCGAGCACGACGGCTGCGAATATTAAAGGCAGGTTGCCATGCAATGAAGCAAACATGCTAGCGAAGACAACAATCATCGGCCCAGTTGGACCGGACACTTGAGAGCCCGTTCCACCGAATAATGCGGAAAAAAACCCGACAATTATTGCGCCCCATAATCCGGCGATAGGTCCCGCACCAGAAGCCTCGCCAAACGCGAGTGCGAGCGGCAAAGCGACAACACCGGCGGTTACGCCACCGTAAATGTCACCGCGCAAATTCGACGTATCAAAGAACTTCATTTACCTGCTCCAGTGAGTATTCGCAATACGCAATTCACGTTAGGTTGTTCTAGCTTCAGGATTGGCCGCGATGAATTCAGCATATCGTTCACTCACCGGGATAAAGGTCTCTGTCTTGTCGTCGTATGCATGGACCTCACCCGTTGCGATATCATAAATCCAGCCGTGTAACTGCAGTGTACGTTGCGCAAGGCGGGTGGCGACCGTTGGATGCGTTCTTAAGTGTTGCATCTGCAAAATAACATTCTGCTCAAGCAGCATCATCATTCTTTCCGCCTCTGTTTTTCCCTCGCCAAGCACCTCAACGATGTCTACTGCGGCCTTTGCGTAGTCCAACCACTCTTTCATATGCGGCAAGGAATCTAACGCGCCTTTTTCCATAGCGCCCTTCATTGCACCACATTCAGTGTGGCCGCACACCACTATATGCGGCACCTTGAGGGCGCCAACGGCGAACTCAATCGAAGCGGTCATCGCACCAGTATGGTTAGTGTGTGGGGGTACAATGTTACCCGCGTTACGGCAAATAAAGAGTTCGCCTGGTTTCGTTTGTGTGATCATCGCGGTTTCTATACGCGAGTCTGAGCACGTTACAAAGAGGGCTTCCGGAGATTGCCCAAGGCTAAGTTTTTGGAACATAGCTTTCTTTCCCGGAAATACTTCCTTTTGGAAACGGATGACCCCGGAGGCAAAATGTGGCATAGATAATTCCTTGTATTCGTTGTCTTGGACTATGTAACTAGTCGGCCGACCACAACCGGCGGGCGGCATTGATTTTCGATTTTGGAACGGCATTGCCGCGACCTTCGACGAATGCGATCCCATCGACGATCCACTGCGCTATATCCGGTTGGATCAGCTTGTACAGATGGTAACGTCCATCACGTCTTTCTTCGACAATTCGGTGGGCGCGAAGTAGGCTGAGATGCTGCGACACTCGCGAACCCGGCAAGCTTAAAGTTTCCGCCAGGGTGTTGACGCCCATTTCGCTGCGTTGCAGCTCTTCAATAAGACGGATGCGGTCTACGTGCGCAATAACTTTGAATACTTCAGCTAGTTCTTTCGCAATTATTAGACGACTAGGCATAGCTAATTTCCCGTTGGTCTCACTTCCCGCTTCTCGTAGATCTTAGTACATCGACGAATCCGCGGGCATTATAACTACTTATATTTATATCTGCATATCCTCGCGGATGCGAATGTTACTGTATCTAGAAACAACTACATATGTCACGATGGGCAGAGAATAGGTTCAACGACTAGTCGCTCGCTAATTCGCGTGGCGGTAACCGTGCGATAAGATAAAACCTCCGCACGCTAAGTGCCCCAGATCGGTCCGGCGTAATGTGATCGTAATATTCCTGTCACATTTAGCTCCGACAATCCCCTCGTCGAAAAAAATTCCTCACTAACCACGATTTCGGCACGTCCAATTCTGTCGAATATAGGTAGGTCACAAATCTATGAAAATGAAATTGCCACAAGTGTTCCTGAAAACTTGCCGCGTCACAGTTTTTACTGTGTTAACGGCAGCGGCAGGAAACACATTCGCCGCCGACAAAGAGCTGCTGGACATTCTCCTAAGCAACGATGCGATTACAAGCGATCAGCACCGCTCGCTGATGGAAAAACCCAGTCTAAGTAGCAAAGATTTTGCGCCATCGGCTAGCCCGACCCAGACGGAGGTTGAGGCAATAGTTGCGCGTGAAGTCGATGGAGCTATCGACCAAAACCTCGATCAACGGATAGATGCGAAGATCGATGGAAAATTGACAGATAAGGTCGCTGCAAAAATCGAAGAAGAATTCCCGGTTAAGGCGAGCTACGGTAGTAGCGGCTTCCGCCTGGCATCGCGTGATGGAAATTGGCAAACGAATCTGGGATGGCGCGCGCAGCTACGCTACACCAACCCAACGTCCGGTGATCCACGTCAAATCGATGACTTTGAGGACGATCCCGAAAGCACGTTCGAAGCGCGTCGTCTGCGCATGAAAATTGGCGGCTTCGGGTATCGCCCATGGCTCGGATATTATTTCGAAGTAGACCTACAGCCGAGTCGCACCGTGGAGGATAGCAGCTCCAAGGCTAGCGCACGGGTAATCGATTGGCGTATTACCGCAGAGAAATGGGATTGGGCAGCGCTACGTGTTGGCCAATGGAAAATCGACTACAACCGTGAACGGGTCGATTCCTCCGGCCGCCAGCAGTTTGTTGAGCGTTCCATCGTCAATCGAATTTTCAGCATTGATCGCCAGGTTGGTGCGCAGCTTCGCGGCCATCTATTCAAGGACACATTGGCCGATATGCGCTACTACGCTGGTGTATTTACTGGCGAAGGTCGGGGCGTGAAGAACGACGACGATAGCATGATGTGGATGGGTCGTTTGCAGTGGAATTTTTTAGGTAGAGATCTGGATTGGAAACAAACCGATGTCGAATATACCGAGTTGCCTACGGGTAGTCTCGCCTTTGCTGCCGCGACAAATGAGGGTCGTTGCACCCGCTGGTCATCGAGTGGCTGTGGCAATCTCGATGGGTTCACGGCGCCTGCGGATGCAGTAGAAGGACAGTTTGAAGTTAACCAGGTGATGCAGGAATTCGCGTTCAAGTGGCGCGGATTCTCAGCACAACAGGAGTTTCATTGGAAAACCGTCGAAGACAACGTTGCCGGTACGAAAAATGACTTTACCGGCGCGTACGCTCAGGCTGGCTACTTCTTCCACTATCTCTTCCCGGTTGTGCCCAAGCCGTTGGAGCTAGCATTCCGCTACGCATTCGTGAAAGAACCGAACGAGATGAATCGCGTACAGGACAACGTTCGAGAAGAGTTCACTGTTGGCGCGAACTGGTTCATAAAAGGGCACAACAATAAACTTACCGTCGATTTCTCGCACCTCACATTGGAAGACAAGTTTTTCAATCGTGACGTGGAAGACGACCGTGGTCGCGTGCAATGGGATATCTCGTTCTAACAAGCGAGTAAATCGGTGGGCCGGGGATGCCGCACATGTCCTCGGCCTCCCAACCTAACCCTGCGGTGGGGGATAGACGCGCAAGCGCTGATTAAGCGCGCAACGTACTGCATTGGACCTCGTAGGATCGGCTAATGAAGAACGGTCCGAACGGACTGAACATGCGAGTGCAAAACCGCGCGCGGTGGTACGCGTACCGTCACGGCTTGATATTCTGATTCAAGCGGAAAAAATTCGTCGGATCATATTTGCGTTTAAGTGTAACCAAGCGATCGTAGTTAACGCCGAAGGCAGAACGTAACTGCGTCTCTTCGGTCATTTGATCACCGCCCATTAGATTCGCGTAGATACGTCCATTGCAATGCGGCTGTAAGGCGTCGTAGGTCGTGCGAGCCCAGTTCATGTGTTCGCTATCTTCTGCAGGATCTTGCCACTGCCCGATAATACCCAGATCGAATTGCGCATCGCGGTGCGCGAAGGCGGTTTCTGTTTCACCAATTTCGCTCGAAGGCCCGCCGAAATAGTATTCGATCATCACTGCAGACAAGGGCGATGTCATCCGATTCGCATGGTCTACAAGCAAATCAATCGCATCGTCCGTCAATTCATCCATGAACGACGATTTCCAATAATTGCGATTTCCATAAGGAAATCCCGCATCGAACATCGTTTGCATTTCTATGCGTGGAATCTCAGCCATTGTATCGGCAATCGGGGATCCGAATTCCCGCATGGGCTTTAATGCCGCATCACTCATTGCTGGATCGCCGCAATAGCAAGCCATGAGCGCCGTGACGCGTACGCCGTCTGGTGTCGTGAGGCAGGCACAATACGCCGTGAGTTCGATCGGCGCTTGCTTGGTAAAGTCGCGATAAAATCGGAAAACATCTCGCGCTCCTGCGCGTGGATGAATAATCATTCCGCCGATCACGGTGTTGACGGGATGTGCTTGGAATTCGAACGCGGTCACGATGCCGAAGTTGCCACCACCACCGCGTAGCCCCCAATACAGATCTGCATGTTCCGACGCGCTCGCACGCAACACACGACCGTCCGCGATAACGACTTCGGCAGAAACGATGTTGTCACAAGTCATGCCGTATTTTCTCACCAACCAACCGACCCCACCACCGAGAGCCAGACCGCCGACACCCGTTTCCGAAATAATTCCCGCCGGAACGGCGAGACCGTGTTCGTGCGAAACGGAATCGATTGCACCTAAAGTACAGCCGCCTTGCGCAGTGACTCGTCGCGTTGCACTGTTGACCTCGACCTTGTTCATTAAGGTGAGATCGATCATTAATCCGTCGTCGCAAACAGCATTTCCGGCGACGTTATGGCCACCGCCGCGCACGGATACGAGCATGTCGTGCTCGCGAGCGAAACACACTGACGCGACCACGTCTTCAGTCGATGCGCAGCGTGCAATCAGCGCGGGTCGCTTGTCGATCATTGAATTCCAGAGCGTTCGGGCGGTGTCGTATTCGGCATCACCCGGGCGCTGTAGGCTGCCGTCTAATTGTCCAGCCAGATCGCTTACGTTGCGTTGGTCCATATCGATATCTCCATCAGGCGGTTAACCAGCAGGGTGCAACTTTAGGCCTTAGCTTGGGTGGTGACAACTGATGTCGAGCGCGAACATTGTGTAATGTAATAAGATGTTCGAAATCGATCGGATCAATGCAAGCTTGTTTAAGATTTCGCGTCGAAGTGCTGCACAGCACAATCAAGCAACCAGATAGAGGACCAACGTAAATGGAAAAATTTAATGATCGCGTAGCCATCGTAACGGGCGCCGGGTCGGGCATTGGACGAGCACTAGCACTCGAATTCGCCAGACGCGGTTGCAAGATCGTGCTCGCAGATATTGAAGAGCAACCGCTTGACGAATCACGTAATTTAGTCAGCGCCTTGGGCGTTGAGGCGCTTGCACATCGAACTGACGTAACGCAGGCTGAGTCGGTTGAATCGCTAGTAGCCGCAACGATCGAGCGTTTCGGGGCAGCGCACATTCTGTGTAACAACGCTGGGGTTGGCGGCGGAGGGTTGATTAAGAATCAACAACTCGTCGATTGGAAATGGGTTATCGATGTGAGTCTGTGGGGCGTCATTCATGGCTTGCATTATTTTCTGCCGCACCTCATGGACGCCGACGAAGCGCATGTCGTCAGTACAGCCTCCGTTGCAGGATTGTTGTCTCACCCAGGCCTCGGGCCGTATAACGCGGCTAAATACGGCGTGGTGGCGATCATGGAGACCTTATACCTTGAGATGCAGCAAGACCCGCAAGCGAATGTCGGGGTTTCGGTCTTGTGCCCTGGTGTCGTGAACACGAATATCGCCTCAGCGCAGCGCAATCGCCCTGAACACTTGCAACGTGAGCGAAAGTCCGTCGATGGATCGAAAAGCAAAGGGGCGCGCAAACAAAATGATGCAATCGCGGCTGCGTTAGCGGCGGGCAAAGATCCTGCCGAGGTAGCCGCAATCGTCGCCAAAGCAATAGAAGAACGGCGATTCTGGGTCTTGTCGCACCCGGAACACCTGTCGGACGTGCGGCACCGAAACGAAGCGCTTCACGAATTGGCTAATCCAACGTTACCGCGAAGTTTCTTTTAGCGACACGCCGGAGAATTACTCTCAAACCTGCTGATGTTCTGACGCGACATGAACGTCGGCATCAGCGCACGTCTCTCATGACCCGTGTTTTCTGCTGCGCGATATAGAATCCGACTTTGATCGAGGCGCTTCAGTTGTACGATGTGTTCTCGTCGATTTTCATGAGCAGCGGCGGCAGCATGAGAAATACCAGAATTAACGCCAAGGTGATGATGATGGCCGTCATCAAACCCATACCTGAATTCATCTCAAAGCTCGACGTTGCTAAGACGGAAAATCCGGTAACCAAGGTCATCGTGGTGATGATGAGAGCCCGACCAACCGTACGAAACGCGTAGCGCACGGCATCGGGCGAGCTCAAGCCGTTCTCGCGACACGCGCGTAGATACTTAGACAGGAAATGCATGGTGTCGTCGATCACAATACCGAATGTCATGCCCGCGACAATCGATAGCGACAAGAAGATATTGCGCAGCTAAGTCGGGATCATCCGGGAGCTTGTAAAATGACTCGTCATCACCGTGCATGTTTTTGTTCAACCGCTTCATGATATTCGTGAAGCGATCGACATGGACCACTTCGGGTTGGGATTCCAACCACAGTGCGAAGCGCTCAATATCGCGCTGGAATTGCGGGTTACTGATCCCACCGGATTCACCAGTACCAATGGAATAATTAATGAAATCTACACCGGTAAGGTTTTCGATCATGAAATCTGTGTCAGTGCGAAACTTAATCGAGGTGTCAAAATAATGTAGGAAAACGTCGTTGAGTTCGTTACGTGGAAGGTTTGCCGCGCCAGAATCAGCACGATGTTGTCGTCTTCTACATAGGTTACTTCGACACTCTCGAATGCCAATAGCTCCGGATTGCCGTCGCCAAAAAGACCCACGATAGGTTGTGTCGAACTTTAATTTTCCGGCGCCGCTCGCAAGGCCCGCAACCGCGGCTAAGCATAGAATGATAATTAACAGACGATTGCGGACTACCCAGCTCGCGTAGCTAGCCTCGAATTTATTCATTGACGTCTGTTGAGATCCAGTGGAGCGCTAGTTGGCGAAAGGGGACTGCAGGGCGAGTGAACTCTCACCCTGCACGATGCGAGCGACTTAGCGGGTTCGTTTCAACGTTGTTTGATCGAAGTCGCGATCGCTTAGGCCGGTCTTGAATTGGTAATTGCTCCATGCCAGACGGGTGCTTTTACCCGTTTGGTGGTTCGTCATTTCCGTGAAGCCGGGACGCCAGTACTTATCGAGATACTGCTGCCAATCTCCCGTCACTAAGCTCTTAAGCTCAGCATTTTTGCGGTCGAAATAATCAATTCGCAAGGGCTGGTACATTTCTTTGTCAATCCACACAATTTCCCGCGTGTAACCGGAATTTTCGTATACCGGGTAGGCTTCAACTACGAAGCAATCGCGACCATCGAGTTGCTCGTCGCGCAGCCATTTATAAGTGTACTTATCCACTTCTTGTGAAGTGAGATCTTCATAAGCGAATTCGCTGCCGACAAACGGTCCAGATTTATTTGCTGAAGCGATCCGCTTGACTCTTTTTAGCGCGGGTAGATACAACCATTGGTCGTCAGGGATCTTCGAATGCGTGAAACTTAAAAACGCGGTGCCTTTAATATCCTTGGGCGCGTCAAATACGGAGATGCTTTTATCGCCGTCGCCTTCAACTTCAAGTGTTTTGATGCGTATCGATCGCTCGCTAGTTTCGCCTTGCTTGTTTTTCAAGGTCATTTTCAATTCCGCGATCCCGTCGACCCAGCCCGCCTCCCGTTTGTCCGCCTCGACGGCAATCGCGAGACCTTTTTCTTCTGGGGTTTCCGCACTCGCACCAAGCGGTAATAGTGCGATAAAAAATGCGGCAGTTAGATTACGCATAAGTTGTGTTCTCCTCTGTTTTCATAAGTAGTGGCGGTAGCATGAGAAACACCAGCACCAGCGCAAGCGTAATAATGATACTTGTCATCAGTCCCATGCCCGAGTTCATTTGGAATTTAGACGTGGCTAGTACTGAAAAACCGACGACCAAGGTTAACGTCGTGACGACTAAGGCACGACCGACTGTTCTAAACGCATAACGGACAGCGTCTTCGGAGCTCAGGCCTTTCTCGCGACGCGCGCGTAGGTATTTCGACAAAAAATGTACGGTGTCGTCAATCACAATTCCGAAAGTCATGCCTGCGACGATCGATAGTGATAGACCGACTTGACCAACAAAGATTCCCCACAATCCGAATCCGATGGCTGCAGGTGCCAAGTTTGGCAATAAACTAATCGAGCCGAGTCGCAGTGAGCGCAGCGCAATAATCAGTATTCCAGATATCAACACCAGGGCGATCGTCGTGCCTAGTAACATGGCGACGATGTTGCGTTGTCCGATATACGAGAACATCAAGCTAATGCCGGCGCTGTCTGTATTGACGAACGAAGGCGCGTTCGCTTTCGCCCATGCTAATGCTCTAAGGTTAAAATCGATCATCGCTTTACTTGAGAGCACGCCCACTGTTGCTGTTAGTTTCGTTGACGATTTATCGACGTTGACTTGATTGTTCAAGTCCAAACCATAGGGCAACGACATCTCGTAGAGCAGTAAATATTGGGCAGCTAAGTCGCGTTCCTTAGGCAGGCTATAGAACGCCGGATCGTCACCATGCATATTCTTATTTAGGCGCTTCATAATATTAGTGAAGCGATCGACGTGGGTGACTTCGGGCTGTGCTTCCAACCATACCGCGAAGTTTTCTACATCTTGTAGAAAAGTCGGATCACTTATCCCACCAGATTGACCGGAATTTAACGAATAATTAATGAAGTCGAGTCCGGTTAAATTCTCGATCATGAAATTGCTGTCCGAACGAAATGTGAGCGAATCGTCGAAGTAGTGTAAGAAAATGTCGTTGAGCTCATTGCGCGGTAAATTCGCAACACACGCGATTGCAATTATCGACGTGACCCATAATAACCGTCGTCTCTTTTTGATGACGAACTCTGCTAGCAAATCCATTCGTCGGTAATCATCTTCCGCAGTTTTCTTGACCTGAACGGGAAGTAACGTCATCAAGGCGGGGAGGAATGACACCGTCAAAATAAACGAGATCAAAACGCCAAATGTCACCAAGCTACCTAAATGATTGAACGGCGGCACTTCTGAGAAATTCATGCTCATGAAGCCGATCGCGGTCGTAGCGCTGGCTAGGAAAACCGGCTGGAGATTCACCCGTAGGCTTTCCTCCATGGCCACGATTTTGTCGCGTCCGGCGTGCATTTCATGCGCAAAAGTGACCAGCAAATGGACACAGTTCGCAACCGCGACGGTAAGAATGATGATGGGAGCCGAGGACGACAAGCCGGTCAGCGGAAAGCCAATATGACCGCCGATACCCATCGCCGCGCAGATTGAAAAGGCGATCACAAGAAAGGTAACAAGCGTACCGAAGAATCCGCCAACCAGTAGCGCGATTAAACCCATCATTAGCGCGAAACTGAGCGGTACGAGATGCGTGGAATCGTCCAGGGCACTCTCGAAGAATGCTTGGTCGAGCATGACCATGCCGCTTAAGTAGATGTCGAGATCTGGATGCCGAGCCTTGGTTTCTTCGACAATCTTGGCAATTGCGGCAGCGATCACCCCAGTCGCCTCGGCGCGTTGGTCCGGTGACAATTGAACTGTGACGTTAACTGCGGTCACATGCCCGCGCTCGGAAATCAATCGTTTCACGAGTGCCGGTTCGGCCATTACCGCGGCGCGCACTTTTGCCAGTTCTCCGTCACTCAGCGACTGGGCGTCTTTAACCATGTCGCGCACGACCAAATCGTCTACTTCCGCTTCGGTGTATTGAAAATTCGATATCGAATCGACCCGATTGGAGAATGGGACTTGCCACGATGCAGCCGTGATTTCTTCGATCGCTTGGAGGTGGTCTCGAGTGAAGATGTTCTTGTCGAGAGGCGCCACGATCACCATCACGTTGTCGTCTTTCACATAAGTGTTTTCGAGGTTTTCGAATGCGATCAGCTGTGGATTATCATCGCTAAAAAATGCGCGGTAGCTCGTATCGAAACGTAATTTTGTGGCGCCCGCAGCGAGTACGAATATGGCTGCGATCGATAGAACAATTATTGCGTACCGATTCCGAATCACCCACCGGGCAAACGCTACTTCAAAGTTTTTCATTAATGTATGGCTAAAGACTAAAGTTGTTTTGCGTGGCAGGTTGCCGTCGTAGCCCGTTGATCATTAAGTTGGCTACGCCAATCGCGCGTTGGTTAAATTCTTCGCGATCGTAGAATCCAACAAACAAGGGCACATCGAATAGCATAAATGCGCTATGGATATGACGTGCGGTTTGTTCTATGTCACTCGTCGCGAAATCTCCATTGGCCACGCCGTCGCTCAATATTTCGCCAATTAAGGCGTAATGGATTTCGTTTTTCGCGTGCAGCAAGCTTGGCCGTTCGCGCGTGATCGTGTCGCAGAGTTCGCCAATCATCGAATCAGATCCGACCAGCGAGTGGCTGTCGTCGACGAGTTCTAAGGCGTACTGAACCAGCTTTTCAGCAGGCGTGTATTTAGTCCCATTCGTGATTGCGCGTAAGCGCTCGAGCCGCTCATCCATTGTGCGACTCGCACATTCCGCAACAATATCCTGCTTGTTTTCAAAGTAGCGATAGAGATTGGCCGCAGACATCCCAACGTCGTCCGCGATCTCTGCCATCGTGGTCTTGTGGTAGCCGAAACGAAAAAGACGCGTCTCGGCGACATTGAGGATGGCTTCCCTCACGTCGTCAGTGGCTGGGCGCTTAGAAGTTTGCATGTTGCTAGAGTGAATTTTAAACACTTAACACTGAATAATGAATTTTGAGGATAATATTTACTATTCGATTTGTCAATCACAGATTTATTGGGAATAACTCCGTCTATCTCGGAGTTCTCTGCCGTTTTCGATAATCGATAGATGTCGTGCCGCGGGCTTTGCGCCCCGATTCACCCTGTACTGAAATTCATCTAAGGGGTATCCCTCCCAATTCACGCAAGTTAATGCCGCTCCATAGCGAAATTCCCGGCGTACCAAAATAGTCAGCCCGATGCTGGCGAAGGAAATCGAAATTCCATGTTGCAGCCGAATAAATCAGCGGTACTATGCGTGCGAGAAGTCGTGGATTTTGAGGGGGAATGCATGTCGTCGCGAACGATAAAAGATGTACTTAATGGGCAGGTCCTTATTACCGCCACTGCCGCAATGAGCGTTACACAAGTCGCAGTGCGGATGAAGAAAAACGGGCTCGCAGCAATATTAATTTTGGAAGGTAAGCGGCTCGTCGGGATATTTACCGAGCGCGACGCATTATTTCGCGTTGCCGCCGCAGGACTCAATCCTAAGGACACGGAAGTTTCCGCAGTCATGACGGAAAATCCGACAACGATCGCGCCGGATAAATCGTTCAGCGATGCGCTAGCGATTATGCACGACGGCCGATTTCGCCACGTCCCAGTTGTCGAAAACCTAGAAGTCGTTGGCATGGTCTCGTCAAGCGATGCGATGGGTCCTGAGCTTGAGCAGTTCATGTATGCGAAAATTCTCGAAGACCAAGTCACGGATGTACTGGCATGATCCTCAGCGCAGGCGCACCTAGTCCCGTTATGGATACCTTGGAAATTTTCGTCCCAGTCGCCGCCCCACGTACCGAAAAGCGACCACTGGCTCCGCGTCTCAATCAAATCAGCGGAATGCGAATCGCGTGGCTCGACAATATGAAAGCGAATGCGCAAACGTTACTCGACAATGTTCGGTTTTTTTTGAACGAAAAGCACGCAGACTTAGAGATTATCGTGTTGTCGAAGAATGCGACCGCGGCCGCCCCTGAGGCGATATTAGCGCATTTGAAATCCTGCGACGCAGTGGTGCTCGCGATCGCGGACTGAGGATCCTGTACGTCGTGGAGTGTCCATGACGCGGTTAGTTTGGAACGCGCCGGCGTGCCGTGCGCTGTCGTGTGTAGTGACGAGTTTGGACCGTTAGCGCGAGCGGAGTCCCAAGTACTCGGCATCAGTGATTTACCGTTAATTGCCATTCCGCACCCGCTCGCCGGTAACGACGCGGCTTTAGTGAAATTGAAAGCAGCAGCGATTGTTGACGAAATAGAGCGCGCATTAACTGATTCAATCGAACTCTTGAGTGAGCGTTACGAAGGCCGCTTCTTGCAACTTACGGAACGGCGCTTAGCGCGAGGCGCGATGTGTATCGACGATGTCTGTGCCGTCGATGGGGCGTTGAACGCAAGTCTTTTGTCTGCCGCAAGTAAATAGAATAATGAGTCACAGGGTCTCTGTCGTTGCAGATTTATTGGATGACGAATTTGAGGCGCGCGGTTGGTCCGATGGATTGCCGGTAGTCGCGCCGACCCAAGTCCGGGTGGATGCGATGCTCGCGACAGTTGACTACGATCGCGATCACGAAATCGGTACGATGGCGCCTCGACAAGGCATCGCTACCGTCGAAATTCTCGCTGTAAACGCGGTGATGGCGGGTTGCCGACCGGAGTATTTCCCCGTCGTGTTGTGCGCTGTCGAGGCGGTTCTCGATCCCGCGTTTAATTTGTTTGCTGTGCAAGCAACCACACATCCCTGCGCGCCATGCATCATTGTCAACGGACCACTCGCGACGGAATTGGGCATTAATTCGCGCTATGGTGCGTTCGGACCCGGTGTTCGTGCGAACGCTACGATCGGACGTGCAATGCGGCTCATCCTAATGAACGTCGGTGGCGCGAGGCCCGGGGTGCTCGATCGCTCGACTCAAGGACAACCCGCAAAATATGCGTATTGCGTTGCCGAGAACGAGCTAGAAAGCCCGTGGGAACCCCTTCACGTAGAAAGCGGATACGCACCGACAACATCAACAGTGACCGTGACCGCAGCTGACGGACCGCATAATCTTAACGATCACATTAGCAGCGATGCGCAAGGCATATTGACTACGATTTGTTCCAGCCTAAGCGACATGGCGTGCAACAACGCCTATCTTTATGGGCAGCCGACGATCGCATTAGGCCCCGAACATGCAGCGATACTCGGCGCGGCGGGCTTGTCGAAGAACGATATACGACAACACATTTTTGAACATGCGCGCATAGCACGCGAGGTTTGGTTGCGTGGTGGAATGGCCGGGATGTTTGAAGATCATTTTCCAGATGATGATCACGTACCGATAATCAAAACACCGAAAGACTTAGTGATCATTGTTGTGGGGGGCTTCGGTCGGCATTCATGCTGGTTACCCACTTTCGGCGACTCGACGCGGGTCGTCACCCGCGCGATCACAAATGCAGCCGGAACGCCGATCCGCTCAATAATTAATCCAGCCGCCTGAGTCGCTTGAGAAAATTGGCCGCTGCGGTGCAGTTTTAGCAGCGCAAATTTTGTAAAGTTTCCGGGCTGGCTATTAATTTTGCTCAACGCATTAGGAAAGAGAAAGACATGATTACGTTGCATGGCGTCACTATCAGTAACTACTACAACACGGTAAAACTCGCGCCTATAGAAAAGCAGATCGCGTTTGAGGAAGTCGCTGTATTTCCTAGTCAGAAGCCCGAGGTACTCAAAAATAGTCCGCTCGGCAAGGTGCCTTGGATCGAAGTCGACGGACAAGCCTTAAGCGAGACGAATGTGATTTTTGATTACTTGGAGGAAATTAAGCCAAATCCGCCGTTATACCCTAGTGACCCGTTTGCGCGCGCGAAGGTTCGTGAGCTCGTGCGCGTCGTCGAGCTATATCTTGATGCCCCGGCCAGACGACACATTGCCTCGGTCTACTTCGGCGCGCCGGTGAATCCGATCGTATTTGACGAAGCTCGCCCAGCAATAGAAAAAGGCATTGCCGCATTGGAGCAGTTAGCTAAATTTGGGCCTTATATTGCCGGTGATAAATTTACGTTTGCAGACGTGTCTGCATACTTTCAACTGCACTTCGTGAACTTACATACAACGAAAATTTATGACTGGAACATTAACGATAGTCTGCCCGGACTCGCTGAGTATTTCGAATTGCGTAGGCGCCGCCCATCGGTTGCCGAAGTCGATGGTTTAATGCAGGCGGCACTGACAAAATTTTTACCCGCCTAGCACAGGCACACGCATTGGTGGTCCGTAACGTTATTGGCTGATTTCATCATTGAAAAGCTTCCGTAAACTGGCGTCTTGCCGTTGCGGACACTGTATTGACCATCAGCATGGCTGAACGCAACATGCGGTAACTAATTTGGTTACACCAAGGGAGACAGTTCGATGCGATTTGGAGTTTTTTACGAGTTACAACTTCCTCGACCACGGGCGCAAGGCGATGAGCATCGCTTGTTCAAAGATGCTTTAGAACAAGTATCTTTGGCCGATCGACTGGGCTTTGATTACGCGTGGGAAGTCGAGCATCATTTTCTCGACGAATACTCGCATTCTTCAGCACCGGAAGTGTTTCTCGCGGCAGCGGCGGCGAGAACGAAAAATATCCGTATCGCGCATGGGATCCGCCAAGTCATCCCGAATTACAACCATCCGGCGCGTACGGCTGAAGGTCTCGCGACGCTCGATCTTATTTCTGACGGCCGAGTGGATTTTGGAATTGGCGAAGGCGCGACGCGTCTTGAGCTTGGTGCCTTTGGGATCCCAGCGAAACGCAAGCGTGCGCTCGCACTTGAGGCAGCTGAGCAGATCTGCAACATGATGGTTCTGACACCGTATCCGGGATTTGAAGGCGAAGGTTTCTCCATGCCGTGTCGAAACGTGCTGCCAAAACCCTTGCAACAACCGCATCCGCCCGTCTGGATGGCGTGTACGAATCGCGACACAATTAAGGTAGCGGCGCAAAACGGCGTCGGCGCGCTGGCGTTTGCGTTTCTTGATCCGGAAGAAGCGCGCAACTGGTCGACGAACTACTACGACATTATTAAAAGCGAACAGTGCGTCCCGCTTGGCTGGACAGTGAACGCGAATCTAGCAATGGTATCGGCGTTTTCTATGCACGAGGATCGTGCGGAGGCCATCCGGCGAGGGCAGGATAACTTTGAGTTTTTTCGCTATTCCCAGCAGAAGCTTGTGGCCGAAGATTTTGTACCAGGCTACAGCAACATGTGGGGTGAATTTCTTGAGAAGCGCGGTGATGCATCCGATCGTTTGATTCAAGCAGCGTTGGCGCGAGGTGAGTACGACGGTGCGGGGATCGGTACGCCTGAAGACATGCGCCGTCACCTCGCGAACATGCAAGATGCAGGTGTCGATCAGGTTGTTTTTCTACAGCAAGCAGGACGCAACACTCATGCAAATATATGCGAATCGCTGCAGTTGTTCGCTGATACAGTGATGCCGCAATTCACGGCCGACCTAGCTGAAAGGGAGGCGCGCAAGCAAGCAGAACTAGCGCCCTACATCGAGGCAGCGCTAGCGCGTAAACAGCGCATGGCGCCGCTAGCGGAGAAAGATGTGCCAGTGGTTAAAGCAGCCGTGAGGGCCGCGACACCGTACGGTGCGAAGCAGGCACGATAGATCCAATAGTTCTGCATCAATTTGTGGGCAAAAGGAGCAGGATCCAAACAAGGCGGCGGATTGGGCGCCTTGCAGCGTCAGCTGCAGCAACTACGAATTAGCGCTTGATTCCTCTGGCCAATGCTCGCGCCAGTCGCGATCAAAATCTGCCATCGTAATCGCCCTTTTGAGTGACAAATCGGGATTCAGTACTTCATAAATTACGGACGTGTCAGTGCGCATGCCGAAATAGATGATGGCCGTCTCGTCGCCTGCGCCTTCGATATGGATTTCACCAACTCCGCCGAATGAATAGCTGCCGGCTGGTTTTACTTTGATAACTTCGCCGTCTGGCGTTTGTTCCCGTACTCTTAATTCGCCTTGCAAAACCAACGTCGACACGACTGCGACGTGGCGATGATAGAAAAATTCGCTACCGGCTTCGAATTTGACCAGCATGTCCGCCTGTCCGGATTCAACATCGACATGAAGCAATTTGTAATACGTGCCTGGGGTGAGAAAGTCCTTCCACTTCATGTTGTCCGGCTCGTATTTGAAATTTCCAAGCCTGCCAAGATTACTGGTCGCGGATACGGATAAAACCGATGAGTTACTCATGCGTCACCTCGAATTTATTAAAAGCCTATTAATGAAGCTGTGGTCACGATCCGATAGATCGTTATCATTGGTACGGGTTGTTCATTCTCGAAAAAAATCCACCACCATTCGAGAGAATCTCGCTGCATGCTCGATCTGAGTCCAGTGGCCACAGTGGTTAAATATATGAAGCTGAGCGTTAGGGATCAATTCCGCGAAGCGTAATGCGTTACTGAGCGGGATGACTTTGTCGTCACGCCCATGAAAGATCAAGGTTTCATGCGCTAGGCGGGCGATGTCGGATTCCGCACTCGCCATCGCCTCAATCCAGCGTTGCCGCGGGGCCGGAAACATCGCGCTATAGGCTTCTTGTACGCCGGGTCGAATGCTCGCTTCGTAGCGCATGCGTGCAAGTTCGTCAGTTGCCAAGGCGCTGTTATAGGCGAATATGTCGAGCAGGCCACGCATATTTTCGACTGACGGGGTATATGCCCAAACATCGTCGAGTGCTTGCGTCAGTTCAAAGCTCACGCCCACGGCGCCCATTAACACAAGGCGACGGACGCGCTGTGGATGGCGTAAGGCGAGCGCAAGCGACAGTCCGCCGCCGAATGAGTTACCAATTAAGTCGACCTGATCGAGGCCGAGCGCATCGAGAAATCCGATTGCGTGATCGACCCATGTGTCTAGCTTGTATTCAACTCCAGCCGGCCGTTCGGTGTAACCGAAGCCAACCATGTCCGGCGCCACCGCGCGAAAATGGGCAGCCAATTCTGGCAAAGTTAAACGCCAGTTTGCCCAGCCAGTAACACCCGGGCCGGAAAAGTCCCGGCGAGCCACTGCCGACGTCGTGATAATTTGTCCGAATACCGTTTGCTACGATTGATTTGCCAATTTCGGGATTTGCCGAAGCGTTCATGAGTTCTCCATGCACATCTAGTTATCGATTCTTAAGCACTGGCAATAAAGCAGGTGAGTTCATTAGGGTACGAGGCGTGCGCTGTTTCGCGATCGAACTCCGTCAGATCCAAATAGGCGGTCGCTGGAATAAACTCCGGCGACCGCAATCTGTTCAATTCATGGC
>JAQCEL010000268.1 GCA_027618655.1 Pseudomonadota bacterium
TAGTGCTCGCCAGCGAACAGGCGGTGAAGTCTTTTGACCTGCCGGTCCTCGGTCGAATAGTCGATACCGAATGGGCCGGTCTTGATCCTACACAAATGGGACTCGGCCCAGTGCACGCAAGTGCACCCTTGTTGCGCAGGAGAAGGATCTCGCTGGATAAAGTCGACTACTGGGAAATAAACGAGGCGTTTGCCGCACAAGTACTCGCGTGTCTAGCGGCGTTTAAAGACGAGAACTATTGCAAAACGGAACTGGGATTGCGTAAATCCGTCGGGGAAATCGACGAACAGTGTTTAAACGTTGACGGCGGCGCGGTGGCCTTGGGTCACCCAGTTGGAACGAGTGGTGCGCGTATTGTCTTGCACTTGTTACATGTTTTAGAAGAACGTAACGCGAAGCGCGGGATTGCGGCGATTTGTATCGGTGGGGGACAAGGCGGCGCGATGATGGTGGAGCGGCCATGAAAAACCGAACAGTCGTCAACGATCGCGCATCAACGCCACGAAGAGCATCACTATGAACGCCGTCTCTGAGCCAGTTAATAGCACTACAAAACAGTGGGTTCATTGGACTGTAACGACGCACGCAAATGGAATCGCATGGGTCGCAATCGATTGTCCAAATCAATCGATCAATACGTTATCGACGGGTGCGTTGGGAGAACTCGGTGAAGTTGTCGATGAACTGCAACGACTTCGACCGCGTGGCGCGGTATTTCATTCGAATAAGCCCTCCGGATTTATCGTTGGTGCGGATGTTAGCGAATTCAAAAATCTTCAGGATCCGATTGACACCGCAGCAAGGATTAATCAAGTGCACGAGTTGTTCGCTCGCATAGAGAAGTTGTCTTTTCCGACTGTAGCGAGCATCCACGGACACTGTCTTGGTGGCGGATTGGAGTTGGCACTCGCGTGTCGCTATCGAGTCGCATTGGATGATGACGCGACCCGCCTCGGTTTACCGGAGGTTTTGCTGGGCATCCACCCGGGATTTGGTGGAACGGTTCGATTAAACGAAAGAGTTGGCGTTCTACAAGCGTTTGACTTGATGCTTACCGGACGAAATTTGGATGCTGCACGTGCACAAAAAGCTGGGCTAGTCGACCGCGCTGTGCCGCTGCGTCATGTAGAGAACGCAATAGTTAAGCTGATTTTCAAAGGTTCGAAGGTTCGACCTCGACGCTTGGTAGACAAGATCCTAAGTAACCCATTAATTAGACCATTGATCTCAGCGGTACTGCGCCGACAAGTCGCGAAGCGCGCTCCAGAGCAACATTATCCTGCACCTTACGCGATGATCCGCTTGTGGCTTCAGCATGCCAATGACCGCTCTGCGATGTTCCGAGCCGAAGCTAAGTCGATCAGCGATTTGTTCGTCAGTGCCACGAGCCGCAATCTACAACGCCTGTTTTTCCTCCAAGAGCGACTAAAGACGATTGGGCGAGACGTTAATTCTCCATGTCAGCATGTGCACGTGATCGGTGCTGGCACCATGGGTGGCGACATCGCGGCGTGGTGTGCAATGCGTGGCCTAAAAGTGACGCTGCAAGATCGAGAAATACAATATGTCGCACCAGCGATCAAAAGAGCGCACGCAACGTTCAAGACTCGGATACGGGATCGCTACCGAAGGCAAGCAGTGCAAGACAATCTTCTTATCGATATCGAAGGCAAGGGGATCGCGAAAGCTGATGTGATTATCGAGGCGATTATCGAGAAGCTCGACATCAAGCGCAGTTTGTTCCAAGAAATTGAAAAGAACGCAAAACCGAATGCGCTGATCGCCACGAATACTTCAAGTATTCGGCTCGAAGATATTGCCGAAGGAATGTCCGATCCGAGCCGCTTGGTCGGAATTCATTTCTTCAATCCAGTCGCGCAAATGCAATTAATCGAAATAATCGGGGCCGCGAATACTCAGCAATTGCAGCTAGACCGAGCGGCCGCGTTTGCGCTGAAGATAGATCGGCAACCATTGCCGGCCAACAGTTCCGCCGGATTTCTGATTAATCGGATCCTGTCGCCGTATTTGCAAGAAGCGATGACCATGGTGGACGAGGGCATTTCTCCAGTAATTGTCGATCAAGTTGCGACTGAATTTGGTATGCCAATGGGACCGATTGAATTAGCAGACACCGTCGGGCTTGATATCTGCCTATCCGTTGGGCAGGTTTTGGCGGAAAAACTTGGCGGTAGCGTGCCACAATCGCTGCAGACGAAAGTGCAAAGCCGGCAGCTCGGAAGAAAGACGAAGCAAGGGTTTTATCAGTATCAAGGCAAAAAAATAATTCGTCCTAAGGTACAACAAACACATGTTCCGCGTGCCGATATCCGCGATCGGATGGTACTTCGATTGCTAAATGAGTCCGTCGCGTGCTTACGCGAAGGCGTCGTGGCGGACGCAGATCTCCTCGACGTGGGCATGGTTTTTGGTACCGGTTTTGCCCCGTTTCGAGGTGGACCGATAAATTACGCTAGAGAACGGGGTGTCGACGAAATAGGTTCTCGTCTGGCGCAACTTAGCGCCAAATATGGCGAACGGTTCAGGCCGGATCCTGGCTGGGAGACATTGGCGCCATGACGTCTTCGGGTCAAAGCTCGCCGCTACTAGACGTTAATGGCTTATCTATCCATTTCGGCGCGGCGGAATCGCCAAGCGTTGTGGTCGATAACACCTCGTTTTCGATCAATCGTGGCGAGACGCTTGTGCTAGTCGGCGAGTCTGGAAGTGGAAAATCAATCAGCGCGCTAGCGATTATGCGCTTGTTACCGCGCGCCGCGCGGATCGCCGCCGGCAGCATTATGCTCGACGGAAAGAATGTTCTTAGCGTCCCGGAAAATGAAATGGGTGGCATTCGCGGCGCCCGGATCGGGATGATTTTCCAAGAACCGCAGTCATCATTGAACCCGGTGATGACCATAGGCAATCAAATCGGCGAAGTGCTGCGACGCCATAAGGGATTACGCGGTAAAGCGGAAAAAAAACGGGTCATTGAGTTGCTCGATGCAGTCGAGATACCAGATGCTGCGAGACGCTACGCGGAATTCCCACATCAGTTTTCGGGCGGTATGAAGCAAAGGGTCATGATTGCCATCGCAATGGCCGCTGAACCCGACTTAATGATAGCCGACGAACCGACGACCGCGCTGGATGTCACGGTACAGGCGCAAGTGTTGGAGCTGCTTCGAAAACAACAACGCGATACTAAGATGGGGATATTGTTCATCACCCATGACTTGGGCGTTGCGTATCAAATGGCCGATCGACTGGTCGTGATGAAACAGGGATCGATTGTGGAAGAGGGCGCGCGCGAGGCGTTTTACGATGCGCCTCAGCATGCTTATTCGAAACAATTATTCGATGCCTTGCCGAGCCGCGAAAAGCGCATTCGTGAAGGCATTGATCGCACCATTAAATCACCTAAGCCGGTGCTCGAAATTGAGAATCTCAAAGTCCACTATCCGATCCGCAAAGGTTTGTTCAAACGTATCGCTGGCTACGTCAAAGCCGTTGATGGTGTCAATTTGACAGTCAATCAAGGAACGACAGTTGCCATTGTGGGCGAGTCAGGATCAGGTAAAACTACATTAGGTAAAGGCATATTGCGTTTGTTGCCGCTATCCGGCGGACACGTGCGATACCGAGACGTCGATCTCGCAAGCTTGAGCGCTTCCGAGATGAGAGGTCAACGCGCCGCGCTGCAAGTTGTCTTTCAAGATCCATACTCTTCCATGAATCCGCGGATGATGATCAATGACGTGATCTTGGAAGGAATGATTGCGCAACGGATCGGCAAAAATCGCTCGGTTCAGGACGCGCGGGTTGACGAACTGCTTACCCGTGTCGGATTGGAGCCAGCGCATAAATTTCGCTATCCCCACGAGTTCTCCGGTGGGCAACGCCAGCGGATCTGCATCGCACGCGCGCTAGCGGTTAATCCAGACGTCATTGTTTGTGATGAACCAACGAGCGCACTCGACGTATCCGTGCAAGCGCAGATCTTAGATTTGTTACGCGAACTACAGGATTCTATGGGCCTGACCTATTTATTTATCACCCACAACCTTAGTGTCGTCGCTTATCTTGCGCACTACATTGCCGTTATGTACCAAGGTGAGATTGTTGAGCAAGGTCCGGTTGACGAGATTCTTGATGCGCCCCAACATCCGTACACGCAACAACTCCTAGCTGCGATACCTAAAATTGACGGCTCGCGAGCTGCCTAAATAAACCGAGTCTCAGGCTAACAATGCTTCTTGCGTTCGCGCGCGTCATGCGCAGTCGCAAGCCTATGCGCGGCAGCCTTTTTCGATAGCAGACAGAATCGCTCGCCCGCGCTCGATTCTGGGATTGAAAATTGAAAGTCAACATACCGAACGACGTGCTGCTAGGCGACGCAAAGCAATTGTTTATCGTTGCCTGGCCGTTAGGGCCCGTCACGAAACAAGCCGATCGATCGGGCTCTGTGCATCGTGCTCGGCTAGAGTCTGCGA